>JBIOEC010000088.1:0-5340 GCA_044445645.1 Gammaproteobacteria bacterium
GGGCGCGCCTGGAACCGGCAAGACTCTTCTCGCGCGGGCCGTGGCAGGAGAAGCCGGAGTGCCTTTCTTAAGTCTATCCGGTTCTGAATTTGTAGAAATGTTTGTAGGTGTGGGCGCCGCACGGGTAAGAGACTTATTTGAAAAAGCTCAATCATTAGCGCCGTGCATTATTTTTATTGATGAACTTGATGCGCTAGGACGCGCACGCGGACTTAATCAACTGGGGAGTAATGAAGAGCGAGAGCAAACACTCAATCAGTTATTGACTGAAATGGATGGCTTCAACCCCAATAAAGGAGTGGTGCTGATGGCAGCCACTAACCGTCCAGAGATTCTTGATCCTGCCCTACTACGTCCTGGGCGTTTTGATCGGCATATCGTAGTGGATCGTCCAGATGTCAAAGGACGTGAAGCTATTCTGCGTATTCACACGGCTCAAGTGGTTCTAGATAAGAATGTCGATCTTAAAGTTTTAGCCGCACGCACACCTGGCTTTGTGGGTGCTGATCTCGCTAATATTGTAAATGAAGCCGCTTTATTAGCAGCTTGGGCAGATAAATCTAGCGTTGAAATGAGCGATTTTGAAGAAGCTATCGAACGGGTTATTGCTGGGTTACGTAAAAAATCCCATATCTTAACACCTGAAGAAAAGCATCGCGTGGCTATTCACGAAACAGGACATGCGATCGTTGCTTGCTTGGTCAAACATGCTGATCCTATTCATAAAGTTTCTATTATTCCTCGCGGTGTTGCCGCGCTGGGTTATACATTGCAAATTCCACTGCAAGACCGGCGATTATATACCCAAGAAGAAATAATGGATCGTTTAGCAGTGATGTTAGGTGGGCGTGTGGCGGAAGAAATTATATTACATGACATTTCTACAGGTGCTGCAGATGATCTGCAGAAAGCGACAGCACTTTTGCGCAGCTGCTTAATTGAATATGGAATGAGCAAGAGTTTAGGTCCAGTTGCTTTCAACCTTGAGCATCCCGCCTATCTGCCTTCGTTGTTGCAAGAACAGCGCGTAGCTTATAGCAGTGAAACTGAAAATAAAGTAGATAATGAAACCCGCGAATTGCTGGAAGAAGTTCACGCGCGTGTGACTAAACTTTTAGATGAGCATAAAGAAGCCCTATTGCGTATCGCAGATGTATTAGAAAACAAAGAAATTATCGACGGATCTGAGTTGCGCCAATTATTAGCTTAGTCTTTCAGCCTTTTATACACGCCAGTGGTTTTAGGAATGCAACCCGACGAGCCAATCCAGCAAACTCAGTAGCCTCAACTACTTTATCTACATCTTTATAAGCACCTGGTGCTTCTTCAGCGATACCACGCATTGAAAGACTGCGAATATAAATGCCCTCTTGTCTTAATTTATCTATCAACTCTCTTCCATGCCAGCGTTTTAATGCTTGGGTACGACTCATTTGTCTGCCAGCGCCATGGCATGCAGAAGCAAATGCTTGATTTAACTCTTCTGAGTTCCCCGCTAATATATAAGAACCAGTTCCCATACTGCCACCGATACAAACTGGTTGACCAACATTTTTATATTGCTCTGGTAAAGAGGGATGATGAGGACCGAATGCGCGGGTTGCACCTTTGCGATGCACGTAAACTTCTTTTGCCCTACCATTAATCAAATGCGGCTCTCGCTTACAGGTATTATGTGAAACATCAAATAGTGTTTCTAAACGTGCTTTGGGAATAATATCCATAAATGTTTCACGAGCCAAATGTGTGAGAATCTGGCGATTGGCTAATGCACAATTAATTCCAGCGCACATTGCACCAATGTATTGTTGACCTTCAGGAGAAAGAATAGGTGCGCAGGCTAATTCACGATCGGGTAAGTTAATGCCTAAACGATGTGCCGCTTTAGCAAGAGAAATTAAATAATCCGTGCCAATTTGATGTCCCAAACCACGCGAGCCACAATGAATGGCGACAACAATTTGGTTTTCGACAATTCCAAATGCCTGAGCAGCTGGCCGATCAAAAATCTTTTTTACAATTTGAATTTCCAAGTAATGATTACCTGAACCTAAAGTGCCCATTTCACCTAATTGGCGGCGTTTGGCTTGATCAGAAACATTTTCCGGAATCGCACCGTGCATGCAGCCTTGTTCTTCAATAAACCCTAGATCTTCTTTGATGCCATACCCGCGACTGACTGCCCATTTAGCGCCACCCAGCATCACATCGTCCAGTTCATTAATTGAAAGTCGTAATTTCCCCTCGCTTCCTACTCCTGCTGGAATATGCTTAAATAAATGTTCTGCCAATATTTCTAAATTTGGCAAAATATCGTCCAGATAAAGGTTAGTGCGCAAACAACGAATGCCACAGGAAATATCAAACCCCACCCCACCTGCCGA
Organism: Gammaproteobacteria bacterium; assembly: GCA_044445645.1. Taxonomy (GTDB): domain Bacteria; phylum Pseudomonadota; class Gammaproteobacteria; order JBIOEC01; family JBIOEC01; genus JBIOEC01. Next base: position 2,385 of record JBIOEC010000088.1, read on the forward strand.
AATAATGCCTCCCTGCTCCGCATCAAATGCCGCCACACCACCGATAGGAAATCCATAACCCCAATGCGCATCTGGCATGGTCATCGCCGATCCTACTAATCCCGGTAAATTGGCAACATTAACTATTTGTTCACGAACTTTTTCATCCATGTCGGCGATTAGATCGCGTGAACCATACATAATGACAGAACTGGGTTTTTCCATAGGAGCCCAGCGGTATTCATCAAGTTGCTTTATTCGCGACATATCCATGAGTTATTTCCTTTTACAATTATCAGACATCTACCACACACCTTCCCTCCCAAAAACCTAAGTTTTGCTTTATGGAAAGCATAGTTAAAGTGGCGCCTTTGACGTCGATCCCACGCTCAAAAGTATCATTCCACTTTTCGCCGGCTGCTTGGCAGTGCCATTCATTATTTTTTCTAGTGATTTTAAATTGTGAAAAAATTAGATTATCCGCATTAGATTTAGCAATAAGTAAATTTAACCAAGTTACAAAAGCCAATTCGATATCAGCTTCTATAAATTCAAATGCCACTGATTCAACAGAGCGTACTGCCGATAGATCAGTCATCAGTGCAAACACAGCTTGTGCGGCATTGACAAAGCATTCTTCAAGAGAATACCCCCGACCTATGATGCCAATATCAGCATCATGGTCGAAATAATTATCTTCCGTGATCAGTGTGCTCATGGAGTCACTATGTTAAACCATAGATTAAACTCATCTTGTAAAGCAAAAAACTCTTGCACTTTGCTCTTATCACCTTCTACTTTAATATTATCCTTGACGTCCATAATACTAACCTTCTTGCTTGCCAGCTGATCCAGGACTTTTCTATCTAAAGTAATAGTGGCATCTGCTTTATCATCCGTTTTGTTTTGCGAATAATTGAGTACAGAATTATTTAACTCCAATAAATATTTTTCGTTGATATCAGGAAATATGATATTCAAAGTAATTTTTTTACCTTCAGCGGCAGGTCCGTTGACCTTAATTGCTAAATAATCAAAAAACAAATTCAATGGCATTGCTTGGATAATATCTGGCGATGCACTGCTAACGATTGGCATAGGTTTTACCCCATTACGCAATTCCATTGCACCGGTGAGATAAAAATTACGCCAAGTGCCATTTTCAGATTGATACCCTAATTGCTCATATGCACTGGCTAACAAGTCTTTTGCCTTTTGATTATCAGGATTAGCAAACACCACATGATTAACTACTTGAGCAACCCAACGATAATTTCCAGCGGTAAAATCTTTTTGGGCTTTCTCTAATATCACATCCTCCCCACCCATATACTCGACTGTATTTTTACTAGTTTCGACTGGAGGTAGTGGATTTAAATTGGCAGGATTACCGTCAAACCAGCCTAAGTAACGCTGATAAACTGCTTTTACATTTTGACTGACACTACCATAATAACCGCGGTTGTACCATTCTGAGTCAAGACTTTTTGGCAGCTGTACCATTTCTGCGATTTCCGTCATAGTGTAACCTTGATTAGCCAGCCTCAAAGTTTGATCATGCAAATACTTATACATATCACGTTGTTTTTTCAAAAAGTTGATTGACTGCTCATTTCCCCAAGTAGGCCAGTGATGCGACGCAAAAATCACTTGAGTTTTGTCACCAAATAACTCTATGGTCTCATGCAAATCTTCCGCCCATACTTTTGCATCACGCACCTTAGCGCCGCGTAACGTATACAGATTGTGCATGGTATGTGTTGCATTTTCTGCCATACAGAGTGCATTAAATTGCGGTAAGAAGAAATTCATTTCCGTAGGCGCTTCAGTATCCGGTGTGTATTGAAAGACAAAATCAATACCATCAATAGTCATTTGTTGACCGGTTTCTGTTATATAATCGGTTGGTAAAATTAAGGTGGGTAGCCCGAATGCAGCCATTTTACCTAATCCAGAATCCACTTGTGATTGTGCATTAGCAGGCAATAGACCGCCATACATATACATTGCGCGTCGAGACATCGCATTCCCTGCCATCACATTCTCGCCAACTGCTTCATTGATAAAATTTACCGGAGCTATAATTTTTACTTTTTTATTGTCTACATCTTCTTGGGATACAACACCTTTTACCCCACCAAAGTGATCTAAATGGCTATGGCTATATATGACCGCAATAATGGGTTTTTTTCCCAGTTTTTCATATACCAATTCTATAGCAGCTTTTGCCGTTTCTTCAGTAGTCAGTGGATCTAAAATAATATAGCCTGTGTCACCTTCAATAATACTCATGACAGAAAGATCATACCCTCGAACTTGATGAATTTTATCTGTTACTTTAAATAGACCATAAGTATTATTTAGTTGTGCTTGACGCCACAAACTCGGATTAACGGAATCTGGTGCAGGCTTACCATCAGCCTCAAAGGCAATATAGCGATCCATATCCCAAACGATATGACCGTCAGCTGAACGAATCACTAAAGAATCAGGTTTGTTTTCTAAATCTTTTTGAGTGGAAGTAAAGTCTTCGGTATTGCTAAAAGGCAGTGCCTGTAAAACTTCTGCATTTTTTTGCTTAGTGATATCGGTGGGTGCACTGGGAGCATTAAGCGCATCCGCCAGGGCTAAATTGGTTATGGCAACGAATGATAGGGATAAAATGGATTGAATTATACTTTTCATTTGTTTTCCTTATTGGTGATCAGTTATTTGCATGCGTTGGGGCACGAGCTATTCTGCTGGTTAATAGTATGCCAGAAAAGACTAGGGAAAAATACCAAGGTTATTTCCCTGTCAAGCTAAATACATCTAAATTATCGACCGCGTCATTCTCGCTGAGCAAAGATTTCTACGGAGTCAGATCTCACAGCGGGAATATAGTACTTAGACCACAAGGCTCCTCTTGCACGAGATTCCCGCTGTGAGATCTGACTCCGGAGAAATATTTTCTAAGCGAGAATGACGCGGTCGATAA
>JBIOEC010000089.1:0-5320 GCA_044445645.1 Gammaproteobacteria bacterium
ATGTAATGATATATGTCATTTATGTGTGCACCATCATCCATGGGTGTATACTTAAATCCATGTTAAAAGTATGTACGGATTGGATTTTAAGGTGAATAAAATGAAGCTAACAACAAAAATGGAAATTGAGCGTGTCAAAGTTGAACGTCGAAATTTCTTTGCAATTGGCGGCAATCTCTATTTGGAAGTTACTCCTAAGCGTCCAGTGCACACCGTATTGACATAAGATTTAAGCCCGATCAGCTCGGGCTTAAAATTCCACGGCAAAAAGTCATCCACCCGATTAATCGGATGATCCGCAATATGCGTGAGCACATACCCGACCTAAGGTTGTAACATAGAATATCGCTGAAATACCTGCTATTTGGTAGGTCGTAGTAGTGCTGTTTCTATCCGAAACAATTTAAAAATCCTCTCTAGATAATCAAATTGCGTAGGATGCAATACCCTCTGACTTATTGCATCCTACGAGAACTACGATTAGGGAGTAAGGCATTCAAATTGCGTATAAATATCTAAAACTCTATTATCAACAAAAGCCAAATCGCTAAATCTAATACCAGCAACCAGTTGTGCAAGTGATGCTGGTAATACATCATAGCTAATTGGATTAAGAGGCGTTGCAATTAACTCATACCTATTGCTAGATTCACCTGTAGTTCGATGAATATCGCGCCAGTCATATACAAAGAATCCTCGTTCGGCCATATCTACAAAGTCATCAGGGCGTTTCATTTGAACAAGAAGATGAGCCTGCGAAACCTTCGGCATCTGACAAACCGCCTCCTCTACATCTTCGACATTAATCAACGAACTAGTTAGAGCATCAATAGGAATAGGACCAACTCCAGCAGTCGTAAACGCAGCTAAATGTCCATTATGATCACATGCAAGCCAAACACAGTCGATCCCATCGGGATATGTATATTCAGACATTATTATTTCCCCACATCAGATTTAAATTGAGTTCCTTCTGGGAATGGGGCGCGTCCGTAAGTAGCCTCACACCGTCCGCAAACAGGTACTTCTTCGCCAGTTCTCGGACGCATAGCTGAAGTAAATTTGACATCATCCTTATTTCCGCCTAAAGCTTCAAATACATGATCTTCTGCACACTTTCCGCCACCACATGCTTTGGCAACCACTTCACCTGTCTTCTCGTTATAACCAGCAGTCACAGTTGCAGGAGCTTTCCCTTTTAGTGGAGCTAGTGAATCGGAAAGAGCATTACGTGCCGCTACAGCCGCCTCACCTTTTGATGCAATAGAAGCAGTTTCAGCAAGTTTGCCAACAAACTGAATACTTTTACCAACTCCACCCGCAATACTACCTACAGCATCCACACCTTCCCAGAAACTAAACTGGTTCGACCCACTCTCGAAAGAATTATAAATACCTGTACCTGCTTTATAACCTGGCAAATAGTCATACATCCCTTGTTCAAAGCCAGAACTGCATGAGCCTCCAATGCAATCCAATCCATTCGGATCGACATTATTAACAGGATTATTCCCCGCATAAGCATATGGATTCAATCCAGGCTTCATACCGAGTGGATCAGGTTCCATATACCGTCCGACTGACGCGTTTTCACCCTAAATAATCACTTTTTCCTTATATGTTACAATAATTTATAGCATGAGCTTTTGCCGCCAGACACTCATATTTTGTGAAAAACTCCTAGAAGTACTTTTTTAGCCACATCAACATAGATTTGTAAAGTTTGATGGTGATGCTCTTGGATGACTAGGATTGCCATAGTAGTCCATGATCAAATTGTGGCTGACGCAATTCGATTTCGCTTATTGCATACAAGCCAAACGAGCTATGCAATTGAGTGCTGGTTTACAACCTCGATAAAATGATCAATATTCTCTTTAGTTATAATAAACGGACTTAGTAAATCACTTACATAATCAGATTTTTCCTGATAAGACCATTTAGACCACTCTTGTTCCATTTTAGCTCGCCCAATCGCGACCCGCCACTCTGCACGAGACTCACTAATAGTTAACCATTCATTCCAGCGCTGCTGGGCCGATTCTCCATTGAGAGCTGCATCGGATGAGATAAGTGCATCCATAAGTCGAAGATAAAGTTTTGCAACGATAGGGCTGGCAGAAATTTCTGTATCATCAGGCTCTAAGCAAAATTTAGCTTCTCTGAAAATGCGATGCATTACGAGTAGTTCACTAAGACTGCTCACTTCAAAATCTTTAGAAACCATTTTGACTTATCCTTTGGATATCACCTTGCCGACCATCACGGATTGCTCCCTGATGAATAAATTCATTGGTATTTTTGCCTGGCTCTATAGCCGCACCTTCTCTCATGTTAACTTCAACAACATGGGATCCTTTATCACCACTTCTTCCAAGAAATAGTCGATCCTTGACTTCACTTGGGGATAATTTATCTTTGGTCAAAAAAACTTGTCCACGACTATTAGATTGAAGTATTCCACTTTCTTTAATAGCTTTAGCACCTGCTTCATCCGTGTAATGAAAGAAAGTTTCCCCTGCCTTAATAGCCCCCTTTGCTTCTCCAACGCCAGGAATAGCTCCTAATGCTTCAAGCCCAACTCCAAGCATGGAGGTGGGTTCTCCAGCCATTCCCAAACTAATACTTTCTGCGCCACCGAGAGTCCAAACAGCACTTGCAGCCGCCCAAGCGGCAACTCCCAAGTTATTACCGTTAGCTGCCGCCCTCATTGCACCTGCGTCAATATTCTGACCTACGCTATCTAATCCAGTCGGATCAGTCTTATTAACAGGATCATTCCCCGCATAAGCATACGGATTCAATCCAGGCTTCATACCGAGTGGATCAGGTTCCATATACCGACCCAACTCAGGATTGTAGTACCTATTATGGTTGTAATATAAACCACTCTGTACATCGTAATACTGACCTGGGAAACGTAAATTAATCGTGACGCTTCCATTCGGCTGGATCACGCCAAATGCATCTGGATCCCATTTCCAGACCACTTGCTGGGTAGTGGCATTGATACCTCGACGCGGTTTGTTCTGGTGATCAGTGACAATGTAAACAACTACATTACCAGGATAAATAGCAGCAACTGGTCGATCATCTAACCAAATATATTCCACAACCATATTGCCTGCGACATCATACTCACCAATTAAATGGCTATTCTCATCATACACATATTGGCTATATGACAAATTGCCGCCTTTATATGTACGTTCATTTTTGTGGTTGTAATCAAAATATGCCGCAGTATATTGAGAGCTACCAGGTACACCACTTTCTGCCCTACGTCGTCCTGCAGCATCATAGCTCGATATGCCGACATACGTACCAGTTAACTCCCCTTGGGTTGTGTAATTAACCGTTTGGTAATTTCCATTCTTCTGCCAGCTGGATAATCGATTTCCTGAGTACCCAAATCTATAGTCTGACACTGCTACGGTGTTACTAGATGCTGGACAAATACCACGTCCTTCATTAATACCATTTGTTTTATAGTGAGATGTGCCATTAACTCCAGCCGCAACAAGATCAGGCCACAAACTGACATAGGTACTTGAATTAAATTTACAGCTTGGATAAATCGCCCCACAGGGTGTACGTCCTTCCGACATACCATTGACTAACCAATGGTTTTGTAATTGTGCGGCGTTATATCCAAATGCCGCTTTTAAATCTGGATAATAATCGGCATATGCAGATGAATTAAATGCACACGTTGCGCTAGAACCTGTCGCAGCACCAAATGAGCTATTTCCAGCAACACCTGTACTTTGCAACGTCAAACGATTGCCATTATTATCATAAGAATATCCAATATACTCGGATAGTGATGGCGCATTTTCACTTAAAAGCTGAGAGTTATTGTCATATGTATAGTTAGTAGTAGTACCCCCAAGAATCTGATTGATGCTGATAATACGCCCGTCTAGATCATACCCATAATTAACGTTAAAATTACTCGCACCAGTTGTATCAACATTCTGGACACCTGTAATTAAATTCTGGTCATTGATTGCCAGATTAAAAGAAGCACTTGTTGTACCCCAATTAAAGCTTCTTAAACGATTAGAGCCATAATAGGCAATACTGCTCACGAGGCTGTTATTATTCAGTTGGATACCGCTCAACATACCACTACCATCGTAACTATAGGAAACCTTATTGCCTGATGGGTAAGTAATATTGGTCAAATGCCCCGCGCTGGTATAACTATAGCCAACTGTTTGAGTACTCTGTGGATAGCCAAGAGTATGAGGGGTATGATTCGTTTGTGTTTTACTGATCACTCGATGAAAAGCATCATAACCGTAGCTAGTATCTACGCCACGCCCAGAATTATTTGCCGTAACCTGATCAAGATTACCGAAAGCGCTTTGATCGTAGAAAAAGTTATCATTGACCATCATTGTTGGATCGGAATTATTCGTTGATGAACAATTGCGTCCCTGAGGACGGCTTAGCTGATCACTTGTTCCATAAGTACACTGACGATCCATAAATGAAGTCAGGTGAAGATTATTATCTAAATCATAACCATAGTTTTTTGCCCCAAAATCACTATTTTGCTCAGAACCTAAAACATTCTCGTTAATAAATCCACGTGAAGAACCTGCACCATTCGCTGCCGTTTCATTAGTATTATTACTCGCATTATCATAGGACTTATTGTCAACATAACCATTTCCATCAGTATGTGAAGTGACACGATTGAGAGCATCATAACTCCATAAATTTACGATCCCAGCTGCCGTCACTGTTTCTACAACGTTACCATTATTATCACGAATGAAAGAGGTATACAGTGTATTTTCACCTCCTGGTCGGGTGTAATCAATGTGACCATTCGCATCAACATCCTGAAAATATGATGTGACATTCGTACCATTTGGTAGATTCTGAGCTTTTTCATATAAAACATTGTTAGGATGGTAAATATAAGTTTCGGTATTCCCATTTGGAAATGTTTTTATACTAAGACGCTCTAAACTGTCATATCCATAATTTGTTACTTTCCCATCAGCATCTGTTGAACTACTGAGTTGCTCATTAAAATCATAAGTATTACTAGTAGTTTGAGAGGCTGTTCCAACAGTGTGGATGGTTTGTAAAGGCTTATAGCCTGTATCATAAGTAATTTGATCAATCGATGCATCAAAATTGACAACGTATTGTGGCAATCCAGCAGTATTATAATTACGGTATTGTGCCGTGCGAACAACAGTGGAGTTTGCATTAATACTGAACGTCTTTTGAGCATGGTTAAACACATTTCCATAGGCATCGTAGGAATACCAATCAGTATCATCAAGTGCACCTGCTGTAG
>JBIOEC010000090.1:0-5262 GCA_044445645.1 Gammaproteobacteria bacterium
CCAAAAATCAAAGTTGGAGTCGCTAGCGTTACGGCTGAATAAAAAACAGCAATAGACAAAAATAGCCAATGCAGTAATATATTTTTTTTCATAGTGTGCTCTCTTCTATCCAAATAAGTAGCTTAAGCCAACCAGTCCACTGGAGGTACGCAATCGATCAGTGGTGGGTTGAGTAAGAATAACTTGATCACCTGATTTAGTAGATGTTTCTACATCACCCAAATCAGTATAAAGATACGATATGGATAATTGAAAATCTTCGATAAAATTATACTTTACACCGGCGCCTAATGAATAAGCAAAATTGTAATTTGTTTTTTCTGATAAACGAATGCCGCCACCTATAGTCTCTCCGATTGGATAATCATGGTAACTTGCTTCTACTCTAGCCACACCGATACTGCCTTGTAAATAAGGAGCAAGACGTTTCCATGGCGAAAAAAAATCTAACTCGCCATTTAACATCAGTCTAGAGGTTTTTAATTTTAAATCGTAGTCTAGATTGTTGGCATTTGGATCCTCAAATAGATATACCTCACCGCTGCGAGTGGTATTAAAAAAATACAGATCCAATCCTATTAGCAGATCACGCATAAAATCATCTTTATCATCTGCTAAAGGTAATATATATGAAAGCCCTGCACCACCAATAAAGTCATTACCTGAGCTGGTGTCATGTAAAGTATCGACTTCGGTAGGTACCCCAGGTGTATCAGATTTGATATATAACTTACTCTCAGGACTATAAGAATGGTTAAATCCACCCATGATTTCTATTTGAAAATTATGCGTTGATGCGATCGTTACTATAGGTACAGATAGAAATAGGAAAGGTACAATAAGGTGCCTATTTATTTTTTTAAATTCCATTTTTTTGTTCTCTGAATTTTTTAATTCTAGGTAAGCATATTTAAGTCAGGGATGAATGTCAATTTTGCCAATTTTATTCCTGTAAATTTCAAATAACAGCCTTTTGATAGGATTTTGTTAAAAGCTGTATTTATCTAAGTTAACAGGTATAATGAGCGGGTAAGTAAATTAAGAGTGATTTCTATGCTAACACCCAAAATTAAAAAGCAGCTCAAACAGCAAGCGCACCATCTACATCCCGTGGTTATGTTAGGCCATCATGGGCTTACCCCTGCGGTTACGGCTGAAACAGACAGTGCGCTTACGGCACATGAGCTTATTAAAGTAAAAATTAATGGTGCTGATCGTGAGCAGCGTGCTGAAATGACTAAGGCGCTATGCACAGCTACTGGTGCCGATTTAGTACAATCCATTGGTAATATGGCTGTTTTGTACCGGGTAAACCCTGACAAAGATTAATAGCAAGGGGCCTCACCTGGCAGGCTAAAACTCAGCCTGCTGGTTAAATGTATTTTACGTCAGCCACTTCATAGCTAACATTTCCACTTGGTGTGTGCACATTCACTTCATCGCCTAGCATTTTACCAATTAAAGCACGCGCGATTGGAGAGGTTACGGAAATTTTCCCTTGTTTGAGATTAGCTTCATCTTCACCCACGATTTGGTAAACAACCTTTTCATCTGTATCTAGATTGATGATTTCTACGGTAGAGCCAAAGATCACTTTCCCATTATTTTCTATTTTAGAAATATCTACAATTTGTGCCAGAGATAATTTGTATTCAACTTCTTTGATGCGCCCTTCAATAAAGCTTTGTTGATCGCGAGCCGCATGATATTCTGCATTTTCTTTTAAATCTCCATGCGCACGAGCTTCTGCAATAGCTTGAATTACCGCAGGGCGTTTTTCATGTTTTAATATTTCTAGTTCTTCCCGTAATTTTTCTGCACCATATACTGTCATCGGAACTTTATTCATGATAAGGATCTCCTTTATGCAGTTCTTGCAAACTCTGCACTGATTGCTCTGCTTGCAAAGCGAATGCTAAGGCACAAGCTTTACCACCTGCCAATGTAGTTGTGTAATTAATTTTACGTTGCAAAGCACTGCGACGAATCGTATAAGAATCTGCAGTGGCTTGTTTACCTTCTGTGGTATTTACAATGAAATCAATTTCATCATTTTTAATCATATCCACAACATGCGGTCTACCTTCAGTTACTTTGTTAATACGTTCACAGGGTAATCCCGCCGCTTGAATGACTCGGGCGGTACCGTGAGTGGCAATTAAATTAAAACCTAAATTAAATAACGCACGGGCCACTTCCACCACACCTTCTTTATCAGCATCCCGCACGCTTAAAAAGGCTCTGCCGCCTGGACGGAATTCAATATTAACCGCAAGATGTGCTTTAGCAAATGCTTCAGCGAATGTATCACCAAAGCCCATCACTTCCCCGGTAGATTTCATTTCAGGCCCTAAAATCGGATCCACACCTAAAAACTTATTAAAAGGAAATACGGGAACTTTCACTGCAAAATATTTTGGCACTTTCATTTCAAGGATGCCTTGTTGCACTAAGCTTTGCCCCAACATGCAACGCACAGCAATACGAGCCAACGGTAGCCCAATGGCTTTAGAAACAAACGGGACAGTACGTGAAGCGCGTGGATTAACTTCCAGTACATAAATTTGATTATCTTGAATTGCAAACTGTGCGTTCATTAATCCAACCACGCCCAACTCTTTTGCCATCTTGGTCATTTGCACGATTATTTCTTGCTGAATTTCGTCACTTAAAGTATAAGGAGGTAAGCAACAATCCGAGTCACCGGAATGCACACCGGCTTGCTCAATGTGTTCCATGATGCCGCCAATCAAGACGTTTTCGCCATCACATACAGCATCCACATCCACTTCAATAGCATTATCTAAAAATCGGTCTAACAACACTGGAGATTTATTCGATACATTTACCGCATGACGCAAATACTGCTGCAACTCATCATCGTTATAAACCACTTCCATTGCGCGTCCACCCAACACGTATGAAGGGCGCACGACTAAAGGATAACCAATTTCATTCGCAGCCCGCAGGCCTTCTGATTCATCACGCGCAATCCGATTCGGAGGTTGAACTAGACCTAAACGATGAACTAATTGTTGAAAACGTTCGCGATCTTCGGCGCGGTCAATTGCATCAGGCGAAGTGCCAATAATAGGAACTCCCGCGGCTTCTAATGCACGAGCCAGTTTCAGCGGAGTTTGACCGCCATATTGCACGATTACCCCTTTAGGTTTTTCTACTGCGACAATTTCTAACACATCTTCTAAAGTAAGTGATTCAAAATATAATCTATCAGAAGTGTCATAATCGGTGGAGACGGTTTCAGGATTACAATTCACCATGATGGCTTCATAACCTAAATCACGTACTTCTAATGCGGCATGCACACAGCAATAATCAAACTCAATACCTTGACCAATACGGTTTGGACCGCCGCCTAATACCATGACTTTTTCACGATCAGTCGGTAATGCTTCACATTCTTGGGCATAGGTTGAATATAAATAAGCCGTTGGCGTCGCAAACTCAGCACTACAGGTATCTACCCGTTTATAAACTGGGCGAATATTAAATTGATGACGACGTTTACGAATTTCAGCTTCACTCACACCAACCAGTTTGGCTAAATAACGATCCGCAAATCCTTTACGTTTTAAACGCTGCAAAAAGGCTTTATCTAAACCACCCAATCCTGCCTCTTTAATCTGATCTTCACAAGCAATTAAATCGGCCATTTGAATTAAAAACCAGGGATCAATTCCTGACAATTCATACACTTTTTCGATACTTAATCCATGCCGCAAAGCATCGGCCACATAGGCAATCCGTTGTGGTCCAGGTAAACGTAATTCCGTGCTTAATAATGCCAAAATATCTTTATTGCCATCATCTATAATGGGCTCCAAACCATAAATCCCAATTTCCAAACCACGCAGCGCTTTTTGTAAAGCTTCCTGGAAGGTACCGCCAATCGCCATGACTTCGCCAACAGATTTCATCTGGGTGGATAATCGGGATTCGGTTTGAGGGAATTTTTCAAAATTAAAACGCGGTACTTTAACCACGACATAATCAATCGTGGGCTCAAAAGATGCGGGGATCTGCCCACCGGTAATATCATTGGCTAATTCATCTAGTGTATAACCTACTGCTAATTTGGCGGCAATACGCGCAATTGGAAATCCCGTTGCTTTGGAGGCCAGTGCCGAAGAACGTGATACACGTGGATTCATTTCAATCACCACCATCCGGCCATCTGCGGGATTTACAGCAAACTGCACGTTTGAACCGCCGGTATCCACACCGATTTCTCGCAATACTGCAATTGAAGCGTCCCGCATGCGTTGAAATTCTTTATCGGTCAGAGTTTGTGCAGGGGCAACTGTGATTGAGTCTCCGGTATGCACACCCATGGCATCGATATTTTCAATCGAGCAAACAATGATGCAATTATCTTGGTTATCACGCACCACTTCCATCTCAAACTCTTTCCACCCGATAACAGATTCATCGATCAATAATTCACTGGTAGGTGATAAATCTAAACCTCGGGTACAGATTTCCACAAATTCTTCACGGTTATAGGCAATACCACCACCACTTCCACCCATAGTAAATGAAGGGCGAATAACGGCGGGGAAACCGAGTTCAGTTTGAATTTCTAAAGCTTCTTCTAGACTATGGGCAATCCCAGAGCGCGGCATTTCTAACCCAATATGGTGCATTGCTTGACGAAACAAGTCCCGATCTTCCGCTTTGGCAATGGCTTGTTCTGAGGCACCAATTAGGCGCACGTCGAAGCGTTCTAATATATTTTCGCGCACTAAGTCCAAGGCACAATTCAGTGCTGTCTGGCCGCCCATTGTGGGTAACACGGCATCTGGACGTTCAATTTCGATGATTTTGGCCAGCTCTTGCCAACGCAGCGGCTCAATATAGGTTGCATCGGCCAACGATGGATCCGTCATAATGGTAGCCGGGTTGGAATTCACCAAAATCACCCGATAACCCTCTTCTTTCAAGGCCTTGCAGGCTTGTGCGCCAGAATAATCAAACTCACAGGCTTGGCCGATAACGATCGGGCCAGCGCCAATAATTAATACACTCTTAATGTCAGTACGTTTAGGCATAATTACAACCGAAAATTTTACAAAATTGTTATATGATAACGCAGTCCAGAGAAAATTGACAGGGGCTCCCTAGATACCCCAGGGCAAACGCATTTAAATTATCGACAACGTCATTCTCGCTGAGCCAAGGCTTCTACGAAGTCAGATCTCACAGCGGGAATCTAGTTCGGATATGTAATAGTGGTCTCAGAAC
>JBIOEC010000091.1:0-5255 GCA_044445645.1 Gammaproteobacteria bacterium
GGTAAAGAGTGCTCCAGGATTTTTAGTCAATCGTATATTGACTCCTTATCTGCTTGAAGCAGCGGATTTGTTAGATGAAGGTGTGCCAGGTAATCGCATTGATCAAGCAGCTAAGCAGTTTGGGATGCCCATGGGGCCGATTGAAATGGCAGATGTAGTAGGTTTAGATGTGTGTTTAGCAGTAGCAGAACATCTATCAAGTCATTATAATTGGTCAGTTCCGGCCATTTTGCGTGCTCGAGTAGCCGCAGGGAAATTAGGTCGTAAAACTGGAGAGGGTTTTTACAAGTATGAGCATGGCAAAAAACGCGACTTGTCTGAAAAAAAACCAGCAGATGAAAAATTTACCGAAAATGCAATCATTGATCGGATGATTATGCGGTTATTGAATGACTCATGTGCATGTCTACGCGAAAAAATCGTGGTAGATTCGGATTTGGTTGATGCAGGTATGATTTATGGTGCAGGTTTTGCTCCATTCCGGGGCGGTCCATTGCATTATGCAGAGAAATTAGGTATTGAAATTGTGGTGCAAAAATTAAAAGCCCTGCAAGAACAGTATGGAGATCGATTTAAACCCGATGAAGGTTGGCAAAACCTGGAGTCAGCACTCCAGAGTATCCAGCAGAGTAAACAAGAATAGTAACTACTCACCCAGTAGAAAGTTTTTCCAAGTTTATTGCTGGGGGGCGCGAGTAGTTACCAAGAATAACAAGATTTTGGAGTTAATATGTCACAGCCGTTTCATATCCGCAAAGTAGCAGTTTTAGGTTCTGGAGTAATGGGGGCACAAATTGCTGCGCACATGGTGAATGCCGGGGTACCCGCCTTGTTATTTGATTTGCCTGCTACTAGCAACAATTTGAATCAAATCGCGGAAAATGGCATTCAAACATTATTAAAGTTAAGTCCGCCACCCCTAACAGTTCCTGACAATGTTAACTATTTACAACCTTGTAACTATGCAGAAGATTTAAATCGACTCAGTGAATGTGATTTAGTTATTGAAGCTATCTCTGAAAATATAGATATAAAACTAGCGCTATATGAACAAGTGGCGCCTTATATATCCGCACCCACAGTATTTGTTACTAATACTTCAGGCTTGAGTATTAATCGATTGTCTCAAGCATTACCTGAAAACTTACGCTCACGCTTTTTTGGAGTGCATTTTTTTAACCCACCACGTTACATGACGTTAGTTGAACTTATTCCTAGTGTAGAAAGTGATTTGCAGCTGGTGGAACAAGTTGAAACCTTTTTGGTTTGCACTTTAGGTAAAGGAGTTGTTTATTCACAAGATACCCCAAATTTTGTAGCTAACCGCATTGGTATCTTTTCAATGTTGATGACTTTACATTTTGCCGAGAAATATAATTTGGGCTTAGACGTGGTGGATGCGTTAACTGGGCCATTAATTGGTCGTCCTAAAAGCGCAACCTTGCGTACAGCTGATGTGGTGGGTCTCGATACTTTCTTGCATGCAGTTGATACCATGACTACGGGTTTACCCAATGATCCTTGGCATTCTTATTTCAAATTACCTGAATGGATGTTGGAGTTGATAAAAAATGGTGCTTTAGGGCAAAAGACTCGTAAAGGTGTCTATCTGAAAAAAGAAGATGGCATTTATGTTTATGATTGCACCACACATAACTATCGGCCAGCTACTGGAGATGTCAGCGAAGAAATTAAACAAATTTTCTCACAAGCGAATTTTACTGATGCACTCGGCTCACTTCGTAATAGCAAAGATCCACAAGCTCAATTTTTATGGTCGTGTTTCCGTGAAGTATTTCATTATTCGGCATACCACTTGCAAAGTATAGCGAGCACCAGCCACGATTTAGACTGTGCCATGCGTTGGGGATTTGGTTGGAAGCAGGGGCCTTTTGAGATTTGGCAACAAGCTGGATGGCATTCCATTACAGAATGGATTAAACATGATATTCGTGGCAATCAAGCGTCAACCCAGGCTTCGTTGCCGGATTGGGTGGAAAACATACAAGGAGTCTACGCGGCCTCAGGTGCTTATGCCCCGGAAACACGTACTTATATGCCACGACGTCCTGTGCCGGTATATGAGCGGCAAATTTTCCCAGAACTAATGCCGGAAGAATTACCGATAACGACTTTTACCTTGTTCGAAAATGAAGGCGTGCATTTGTGGCATACAGGCGATGAAATTGCTGTATTAAGTTTTAAAACCAAGCTGGGCTCTATCGATAATTTTGTATTAGATGGAATACTTACCAGTTTGCAATTGGCGGAGGGATTAGGACGTGGATTAATTCTATGGAATAATTCCTCACAGTTTAGCGTTGGAGCCAACTTGCGTAACATATTGCAAGCCGCTCAAGAAAACCGGATTAAAGAAATAGAACAATTACTTGAAAACTTTCAAAAGTGCACTGCGGCATTAAAATACTCGCCAATCCCAACTGTTGCCGCTGTACGAGGTTTTGTATTGGGTGGTGGATGTGAATCCATGTTGTATTGCGACCGTGTCGTGGCAGCTTTAGAGTCGACGATTGGTTTGGTGGAAACCGGAGTGGGTCTGGTGCCAGCAGGTGGTGGTTGTGCGCTGATGGTACAAAGAGCATGGGAAATACTTCCGGATAATCCTTATCCATTATTAGAGAAGTATTATTTGCAGATAACCGATGCATACCGACCCATTAATGCAGTGCAAGCTTATCATAGTGGCTATTTGCGTTCAGTGGATAAAATTACTTTTAATCCCTATGAGTTATTATTTTTGGCTAAAGAGCAGATTGAAAATTGCTTATTAATGAATTATCGTGCACCTATGCCAACCCCCAATAATAAAATATTTGCGGGCGATTATAAGCAAGCCTTATATCAGGCATGGCAAACAAAACATCCAGATGGTAGCAAACATTCTGCATGGGTTGCGCATGAGTTGGCACATATCTTTGGTAATCCAATCCCAGAAAATATGCGTGACATCGAAACAGAAATTTTTCGTCGCGAACGGGAAACATTTATCACATTAGTGCAAACTAAAGAAACTCAGGATCGCATTGACTATATGTTGCGTAACGGAAAGCCTTTAAATAATTGATGTAATTTGGTATGAAAAAACCCTTAGCTAGCAAAGAAATGCAATCATGGTTTACTTACAAACGCTTATTTCGTTATGTGCGTCATTATTGGTTTGTATTTATTATTGCCCTGGTTGGAAGTATTGGATATTCAGCAATTGACGCAGCGTTGATTAAATTCCTGCAGCCATTAATTGATGATGGTTTAGTCGACCGCGATGCATGGTTTATCCAGCTGATTCCTATAGTGTTACCGCTGGCTTTTTTATTCCGTGGGGTTATGAGTTTCACTTCAGACTACAGCATGGCATGGCTTACGCGTAAAGTGATCACTGAAATTCGCATGCAAATTTTCAATCATTTGCAGCATTTGCCAGCCACATTTTATGATAATAATGCTTCTGGAAAATTATTATCCATGCTTATTTATAATACCGATCAGATTGCACGAGCAGCGACGGATGTTATCATTGATTCGACCCGCAATGTTTTTTTGGTTATTTTCTTAATTGGTGTGATGTTTTGGACTAATTGGCAATTAACTTTGACATTCTTAGTTGTAGCTCCTCCAGTTATTTTAATTTTTGTGTTTGCCAGCCGACGTTTTCGTAAACTAAGTCGACAAGCCCAAGAAGCGATGGGTGATATGACCCATGTGGCTGAAGAAAATATGGAAAACTATAAAGTGGTCCGTATATTTGGTGGGGAAAAATATGAAACCCAGCAGTTTGATAAAGCCGTGGAGCGTACACGCCGGTATGAATTAAAAAACTATTTTACTCGCAGTATTAGTGTTCCGGGCATTCAGGTACTCGGTGGATTTGCCTTGGGTTTGACCATATACGTTGCCATGAACTATTTGCCCGCCAGTGAAGTCACGGCAGGTAGTTTTGCTACACTTGCGGCGGCAATGATTGGTCTATTAAAACCCTTAAAAGAAATCAGTAACATTAGCAACAAAATCCAACGTGGTTTAGCAGGTGCAGAAACGATTTTTGCTTTGTTAGATGAACCCACAGAGCAAGATCATGGGAATTATGTGGTTGATAGAGTAAAAGGAGATGTGAAATTTGATCATGTTAGTTTTACCTATCAATCTTCTTCAGTACCGGTATTAGACAATATTACTTTTGAGGTAAAACCAGGCCAGCGGATTGCCTTATTAGGTCGTTCTGGAGCGGGTAAGTCGACAATTATTAATTTATTGACCGGATTTTATACTAATTATCAAGGCATAATTTCTATCGATGGCCATAGCTTACGTGAATTTAATCTTGCTACGCTGCGCAAGCAATTTGCTGTAGTGAGTCAACATATCACGTTGTTTAATGATACGATCGCTAATAATATCACTTATGGTGGGGATATCATTGATCAGCGACGTTTGTATGATGCTGCTAGGGCTGCACATGCTTTAGAATTTATTGAGATGCTACCCGATGGCTTTTCCAGTATGGTGGGGGAGAATGGTGTACTGCTTTCGGGTGGTCAGCGCCAACGTTTAGCTATTGCTAGAGCTATCTACAAAGATGCACCTATTTTAATTTTAGACGAAGCTACATCAGCTTTGGATACGGAATCTGAACGGCATATTCAATTAGCGATGAATGAGCTAATGTTAAACCGTACCAGTTTAATTATTGCCCATCGTTTATCGACAGTAGAGCAGTCAGATCAGATTTTAGTGTTAGATGGTGGTCAAATAGTAGAGCAGGGGACGCATCAACAATTGTTAGAAATGAATGGCCATTACGCCCGGTTTAGAAAAATGCAAATGCTTTAATATGTTAAAAAAAACCTACCAACGTATTTCAATAGCGTTTACCCAAGCGTGGTATCAAGGTGCATGGTATCTTTATTTACTCTGGCCATTGTCAAAAATATTCGAGTACATAGTAACCAAACGTTATCAACGCGCGCAAAAAAATCTCAAGCCTAGCCATCAACGTGCGCCTATTGTGGTTGTGGGCAACATCACCGTAGGAGGTACTGGAAAAACTCCATGCATAATCGCTTTAGCTAAATTTTTAAGGAGCAAAGGATTTTCACCTGGAGTTGTTTCTAGAGGTTATGGAGTGCAAGCGCCTTATTATCCTTATTTTTTAGATATTAATAGCACGGTAAAAGAGTGTGGGGATGAAGCACTATTGATCTATAAAGAGCTTGAGTGCCCAGTGGTTATCGATCCAC
>JBIOEC010000092.1:0-5189 GCA_044445645.1 Gammaproteobacteria bacterium
CTATTATAGTAATAATATCTTACTAAAATAATAAAGCTCTCAAACGGGCTAATGGCTAGGAAATCATGATGAAACTCACATTTATGGGCGCAACAGGTACAGTAACAGGATCAAAGTACTTACTTACCGATGGATCCAATAAGATTCTCGTCGATTGTGGCCTATTTCAAGGTTATAAGGAATTAAGGCTGCGCAATTGGGGCGAGCTGCCCGTCGATCCACATACTATTGATGCCGTGGTATTAACTCATGCGCATATTGACCATTCAGGTTACTTGCCATTATTAGTCAAACATGGGTTTAAAGGTAAAATTTACTGTACACCTGCCACTAAAGATCTCTGCTCTATTCTACTGCCTGATAGCGGTTATTTACAGGAAGAGGAAGCTAGGTTAGCGAATAAATTTCATTCCTCCAAGCATAAGCCTGCTCTCCCACTTTATACTAAAGAAGATGCTATCCGTTCACTAAAGCACTTTTCCGTAGTTGACTTTGATACCCCTCTCAAGTTATTGAAAACATTTACCATACGTTTCCATCGTGCGGGCCACATACTAGGAGCTTCCTTGGTTAGCGTCAAACACCACTCAATCTCCCTACTTTTTTCCGGCGATCTAGGACGGCCGCATGATCCCGTGATGCGTGCTCCTGATATTATTAGTGAAACAGATTATTTAGTACTAGAATCCACTTATGGTGACCGTTTACATGCAAGCGACGATCCACAAGAAAAACTGGGTGAAATTATTCGAGAAACGGCCAAGCGTGGAGGCTCTGTGATTATTCCGGCTTTTGCGGTAGGCAGAGCCCAAACCCTGCTTTATTATATTTATAAACTCAAATTGGCCGATAAAATTCCCTATATGCCGATATTTTTGGATAGCCCTATGGCGGAAGATGCAACAGACCTTTTATGTCGCTATAAAAATGAACATCGCCAATCAGAAGAAGAATGTAATAAATTTTGTAGCGTTGCTACCTATGTAAAAACTTTAGATGAATCACAGGAAGTTGATAATCTTAAGATCCCTTCCATTATTATCTCAGCCAGTGGAATGGCAACTGGGGGACGAGTACTGCATCATTTAAAAGCGCTAGCACCAAATTATCGCAACACTATCCTTTTTACAGGTTACCAAGCAGGTGGAACACGAGGCGATCGTATCTTAAAAGGCGAACGCGAAATTAAAATTTTTGGAGAGATGATTCCCGTCAAAGCTCAGGTTGAATCAATCAGTAATCTCTCTGCGCACGCTGACTATCAAGAAATTTTAGACTGGTTATGTAATTTTAAAAATAATCCGCGCAAAGTATTTATTACGCACGGAGAACCAGAAGCTGCATTAAGCTTAAAAAAGAAAATTGAGGAAAAATTTGGCTGGGATTGTGTTGTACCGCATTATTTGCAAAAGGAAAATTTAAGTTAAACGTAACTACTCACCCAGTAGAAAGGAAGTTTCAGGATTAGGGGGCATGTGTAGTTCTTATCATTACCCGTCATTCCGGCTGCTCATAGTGCCTACAAAGACTTATCTAGCAGCCGGAATCTATAACTGAATTTTCATTAAAGCCCCACTGCAGATGAACGTGGTACTTTCATGATAACTCCCTTGTAGATTCCGGCTGCCAGTACTTGCTAATAGGCACTATGAGCAGCCGGAATGACGCTGTTGGGAGACTTATGGGCAATGATATGGTGTAGTTCAGTTAAACTTTAGATTAGACTTCTTGCATCACCTTAGATTTTGTTTTAGTTCGATAAAAAAGGGATTCCGCGGACAGAGCCGCGGAATGGCAAGATGAGCAACTAATAATCATTTAAAATGGTATATCATCATCGAAATCATCCATTTGTGGCATGGACTCAGGCATAGGCTGATTAGAACGTTGTGGCTGCTCAGAATTACGTGAAGTAGGCTGTTCGCTGTACTCCCCTTCGCTGGCCCCCATACCTTTACCATCTAGCATTTGCATGGTATTGGCTACGATTTCAGTGGTATAGCGATCTTGGCCGCTTTTATCTTGCCACTTACGTGTACGCAAGCTGCCTTCTACATATACTTTTGAGCCTTTATGTAGATATTCCCCAGCAATTTCGGCTAAACGGTTAAACATAACCACTCGATGCCACTCTGTGCGTTCTTGGGATTGGCCGGATTGTTTATCTTTCCAGGATTCACTGGTTGCTATACTTAAAGTAGTTACAGCGCCCCCACTTGGCATATAGCGCAATTCTGGTTCTGCCCCTAAATTACCAATGATAATAACTTTATTAACGCCACGAGCCATTGCTTTCTCCTTAAAGAATTCTTAACTTGGTTTATGGTAACATACTTTTTTGGCCGTGAAAATACGACCTGTTCCTGATATTTAAATATACTATACCCTAAATTTATGGATAACATTACCGTCCGTGGGGCTCGTACCCACAACTTAAAAAACATTGATCTAGTTCTGCCTAGAGACAAACTCATTGTCATAACAGGTCCTTCAGGTTCGGGCAAATCGTCTCTAGCCTTTGATACCCTATATGCTGAGGGGCAACGCCGCTATGTAGAATCCTTATCCGCTTATGCTCGGCAATTTTTGTCTATGATGGAAAAGCCTGATGTGGACCATATAGAAGGCCTATCTCCAGCAATTTCTATCGAGCAAAAGTCCACATCCCATAATCCTCGCTCCACGGTAGGTACGATTACGGAAATTTATGACTATTTGCGCTTATTATTTGCCAGAGTAGGAACGCCTTATTGCCCTACTCACCACATTCCTCTGTCAGCGCAAACGATCAGCCAAATGGCAGATCAATTACTCGAGCTGCCCGCTGATACCAAAATCATGATACTGGCTCCAGTGGTACATGAACGCAAAGGTGAGCATGTGGAATTGCTCAAAGATTTAGAACGCAAAGGCTTTATTCGCGCCCGTATCGATGGTGAAGTGGTAGAATTAGCCCATCCACCCAAATTAGATTTACGCCGCAAGCACAATATTGAAGTCATCGTGGATCGCATTAAAATTAATCCTGAACAACGTTTACGTTTAACTGAGTCATTGGAAACGGCGAGCCAGTTGGCCGAAGGAATCGTGAACATTGGTTTTATCGATACACCAGACAAAAACGATATCGTTTTTTCTACCAAATTTGCGTGTCCTCATTGTGGCTATAGTTTAGCTGAACTGGAACCCCGTTTATTTTCCTTTAATAATCCAGTAGGGGCCTGCCCAGGTTGCGATGGATTAGGTATCAAAACTTTTTTTGATCCCTCGTTAATTGCCAAAGATACCGATTTAAGTTTAGCTGGCGGCGCTGTTCGTGGCTGGGATCGGCGACACACGTATTTTTTCCAACTACTCACCGCTCTCGCTAAGCATTATAAGTTTGATTTAGAAAAACCATTTAATAAACTACCAAAAAAAATTCAAGAAATTGTTCTGTATGGTAGTGGCAATGATTTAGTGAAATTCACTTATAAAAATGATAATGGCAGCAGTTATTCTCGTACCGATATTTTTGAAGGGATTATTCCGCACATGGAACGGCGTTATCATGAAACAGAATCTGAAGCAGTGCGTGAAGAGTTGTCAAAATATTTAAATACTCAGGTATGTCCACAATGCAGTGGCACACGCTTAAAGTTAGAGGCGCGCAATGTATTTGTGGCAGAAAAAAACTTGCCAGAAATTACGGCGATGCCAGTAGGACAAGGACAACAGTTTTTTGAAAAGTTGTCACTAAGTGGTCAACGCGGTGAGATCGCGAGCAAAATCACTAAAGAAATAAATGAACGTCTGACGTTTTTAGTAAATGTAGGTTTAGACTACCTCACCTTAGATCGAGGCGCAGATACTCTATCCGGTGGGGAAGCTCAACGCATACGTTTAGCCAGTCAGATCGGTGCAGGTTTAGTGGGTGTATTATATATATTAGACGAACCTACTATAGGATTGCATCAACGCGACAATGTCCGCTTATTAGGCACTCTTACGCATTTACGTGATTTGGGAAATACCGTTATTGTCGTAGAACATGATGAAGATACTATGCGTTTGGCCGATCACATAGTTGATATTGGCCCTGGAGCAGGTGTGCATGGTGGACAAATTACTGCGCAAGGTACTATAGAAGAAATCTTAGCTAATCCTGCCTCGCTAACCGGGGCTTATTTATCGGGCAAGTACAAAATTCCAGTTCCCAAAAAGCGTATTGCCTTTGATAAAAACAAAGTGTTACAAATTATCGGCGCACATGGCAATAATTTACAGAATCTCAATGTTAATTTTCCTATTGGGCTCCTCACTTGCATTACCGGAGTTTCCGGCTCAGGGAAATCGACATTAATTAATGATACATTGTATCCGTTAGTGGCGACCAAACTAAAACAAGTCGGCAGTATGCCTGTCGCGCCTTACCAAGAAATAAAAGGTCTAGAACATTTAGACAAAGTCATTGCCATAGATCAAAGTCCAATCGGGCGCACACCACGTTCTAATCCCGCGACTTATACCGGAATATTTACTCCCGTGCGCGAATTATTTGCCGGGACACAAGAAGCCCGATCGCGAGGATATCCGCCGGGACGTTTCAGCTTTAACGTCGCAGGGGGACGCTGTGAAGCGTGTCAAGGTGATGGCGTAATAAAAGTAGAAATGCATTTCTTAGCAGATGTGTATGTCACTTGTGATGTATGCAAAGGCAAACGCTATAACCGTGAAACCTTAGAAATTCATTACAAAGGCAAAAGTGTTTTAGATATTTTAAATATGACCGTAGAAGATGCATTAACATTTTTTGCTCCAGTTCCCGCTATCGCGCGTAAACTGCAAACATTAATGGATGTAGGATTGGGCTATATTACCTTGGGACAAAATGCTACCACCCTGTCAGGCGGTGAAGCCCAACGCGTTAAGCTATCCAAAGAATTATCTAAACGCGATACGGGTAAGACATTATATATCCTAGACGAACCAACAACTGGGCTGCATTTCCACGATATTCAACAATTGCTACAAGTACTACAGCGTCTACGCGACCACGGCAATACTGTTGTGGTGATTGAACATAATTTAGATGTTATTAAAACAGCTGATTGGATTATCGACTTAGGCCCTGAAGGCGGCAACGGCGGTGGACAGATTGTGGCCATAGGTACCCCAGAGCAAGTTGCTGCAAATAAAAAATCCTATAC
>JBIOEC010000093.1:0-5183 GCA_044445645.1 Gammaproteobacteria bacterium
AGTCAATTCCGCAGGATCCAGTAAGCGATCCAATTCCGTAGAAGACAAATTGGTATACTCCAATGCCACTTCTTTCACTGGACGATTTTCTTGGTAGGCAATTTTCGCAATTTTCGCTCCCAGTTCATAACCAATTACACGGTTAAGTGCGGTTACCAGAATGGGATTGCGGCCTAGTTGTTCGTTAATGCGATCAATATTAACCGTAAACCCAGCAATCGCATTATCCGCTAATGCTCGAGAAGAGTTAGAGAGTAAATTAATACTTTGCAACAAGTTATATGCTATCACCGGTAACATGACGAGTAATTGAAAATTACCTGATTGGCCAGCAACCGTAACCGTCGCATCATTGCCAATAACTTGTGCAGCTGCCATACAAACGGCTTCTGGAATAACAGGGTTAACTTTACCAGGCATAATACTGCTACCAGGTTGAAGTGCTGGAAGGGCAATTTCACCTAAGCCCGCTAAGGGGCCGCTGTTCATCCAACGTAGATCATTGGCAATTTTCATCAAACTGCATGCAATCACTTTTAACTGCCCAGATAATTCAACAGCAGTATCTTGTGAACTTAGACTTTCAAAAAAGTTAGGACTTACCGTAAAAGGTAATCCCGTTTTTTGCATTAAGGCGTTAGCAAAGCGTTGAGCAAATTCAGGATGTGCATTAATACCCGTTCCTACCGCAGTTCCGCCTTGTGCAAGCGCATAAACCCGGGGCAGTGTGGATTGAATACGAGCAATCCCGAAACGAATTTGTGCAGCCCAGCCACCTAATTCTTGATCCATACGTACTGGCATGGCATCCATTAAATGCGTACGACCAGTTTTGGTAACATTTTTTAAGCTCTCAGCTTTTTTCTCAATAGTATTAGCTAAATGATTTAGTGCTGGTAATAATTGTTCATTTAGCGCAAGTGCTGCACTCACACTAATTGCAGTAGGGATGACATCATTACTACTTTGACTCATATTCACATGGTCATTAGGATGAACTGGAACAT
Organism: Gammaproteobacteria bacterium; assembly: GCA_044445645.1. Lineage (GTDB taxonomy): Bacteria > Pseudomonadota > Gammaproteobacteria > JBIOEC01 > JBIOEC01 > JBIOEC01. The sequence continues at coordinate 1,008 of JBIOEC010000093.1, forward strand.
CAGTATGCTTGCTCGCCAAAGTTGCAATGACTTCATTGGCATTCATGTTAGTACTGGTACCAGAACCGGTCTGAAATACATCTAATGGAAAATGTGCATCGACTTTATTATGTGCGACTTCATCCGCAGCGGCATGGATAGCTGTGGCAAAGGTCTTATCTAATAAGCCGAGCTCTTGGTTGGCAGTAGCCGCTGCGTGTTTAATTAAACCCAAGGCTTGAATAAAACGCGCAGGCATAAATAATCCACTAATTGGAAAGTTATGTACAGCACGTTGAGTTTGTGCCCCATATAGCGCATCCGCGGGTACTTTTAATTCGCCCATGCTGTCATGCACGGTTTTGTATTCTGTCATAAGATTAATCCTTACAATTATAGTAACTATTCACTAGGTAGAAAGGAACGTTGTTATTTCGCCGATCTTGAACGAAAATGTAGTTACCAATTAGGTTTACAAAGTTGTCAGCCAAAATATAATCCCAGCTACCACAACAGCGATAATGATAGTAATGGTAATACCATTAACCATATCATCTGACAAATATTTATGAGGTTTTTTCGAAGTCTTATCAGTCATAATGGGCTCCTATCTTGGCCGTAATCCGATGCATACTATACCATTTATAGGTTATTTTTTAAAATGGGAATGGATTTAGGCATTGACCAGGAACTGGGCTTGAATTTTGAGAAGCTCCGCAGAGGTTTTCCAGCTGCTTTAAATATAGCCAAGCTGCAGTAATGGCCAAGCCAATTAAAACGCAAGTCGGAATTTTGAGTTGTTGGCGTGGTTCTTGAACTGTCTGTGATGGGGGTGGAGTAGGAATATCTTTGCCCATAAAACGCTCCTAACGACTTATAAAAAATTTATCTAACTTTCTAGCGTATTTGTTAGACTTGCTTTTTTAAGGCATATATTCTGAAATTTAGGAACTCCAATTCAATAAATGCTGGCAAAATGGAAATAGTAACTCGTTTTTTCAACACTTTAAAAAGCCCTAAAAGAATTAGCGCTCTCATGATGGTTATGACATTATGTTTAATGGTGTATGCCGTGGCACAACATCAGCTTAGGCAAGTATTAATCTCCCATGACGAAACTGTGCTTAATCAAAAAGGTAAACCGACGCAAAATCCTAGCATGAAATGCACCTCCTTCACTTGCGCCTCCGGTTTCAAACGAAGCCTCGTAGGAATAATACTCCATCCTAGATGAATTGAGATGATAAAATGATTATTTCTTTTAGTTTGCTGCGGAATGAAGGGTAATGGGCAGTTAAAATTAGTTCACTTCCTGCGGCTATTTGCTCGGCGTAAACTTTTCTAATTTTAGGTTAGGTAAGCAACGGTAGTGCTTGATATTGGCTGTCAAGATTTCTTCCCCATAGTGCAAAGAGGTGGCTGCAATAAGGGCATCACCTAACTGGATATCATCCGATAACACATATTCTTCCAGTAGATAGACGCCATGAGAGCTAATCTCTTCATTCAGATGGAGTGTCCGAATATCATTAGCCGCCAGAAATTTGCGTAGTGTATAAAGCTCCTGCTTGTTCTTGACCCCCTGGATAAGCTCCATCATAGTGACCGCACTGATGGCCATATTATTCATGGAATGGATAACTTTCTTGGCCTTGTTATCCCCACGGAAATACCAGATCAAGACATCAGTATCAATCATCATGAGAACGCCCTCTCCTCATCCCACGGACATATTGGTCAACATCCTTCATGTCACGCCTATCACTCCACATGCCAAAGCCATAGTCTTCTTTTACTTTGGACACCTTTTTTATGGGGATGATTTTTGCAATGGGTTTTTCTCTGAGGTACACTTCTACCTCCTCCCCATGTTGGACGCAATCCAGCACTCGCTTCATAGAGTCCCTCAATTCCCGAACAGATGTTTTCATTGGAATGTCCTCAATTGTGTACATCTCAAAGTGTACACCACAAGATAGGTTAGCGCAAGAATAAGAGCCTAAATGGTCCTTCCAAATGATACGTTAAAATCAACATCGAAACCTAATGAAACTACACAAATTCCAAACCAAGATATGCCCCCATACGAAAATGGTCACACTACTTTTAGTCGGTTTTTTCCTTAACACTAGCATAAATTAAGTATATCAGCCCACAGAAAGTTAATAACCCAAGAACTGCTAAAAGGGTAGGCGACAAATTAAGCGGTAGTGCTAATGCATTTTCCCCCACAGGTGACAGCGAAAAGGGAATGGCAAGAATAATACCGGTAAGGGCTTCCCCTGCAATTAATCCTGCAGCCACTAGAATACCGCGAGTCATGGCTGCATCTCCAAAATTTTGACGTTGCAAGATAAAAGAGAGTACGCCACCCACAAACAAAGCCGCTACCATAGGCATAGGTAAATACATACCTAAGGCAAAGGCTAATACTGGAAGACGAAAACTACTATTAATTTTTTCTAAGTGACGATCCAATAGTGCTACTATCAAGGCAATAACCGCACCTATGCCAAACATAAAACTAATTATTTTGCCTAAAAATACGCCCTCAGAGACAGCCGCCATCATAGTGGCTTGAGGGGCAAGTAATACTTTTTCTGGATCCATGCCTGGGCGTGGCAATAGATCGCCAATGCCATAAGCATTAAATAATAAATTGAGTACTGGCACAATAACTATGGCACCCGCAACTACACCTACAAACAGAATAATCTGCTGCTTCCAGGGCGTGGCTCCTAAGGCTAAGCCAGCACGTAAATCTTGCATATTATCACCGCCTAGTGACGCACATAAACAAATGATTGCTGCAAAAATAATGGTGATGCCTGCCGCACGAGTGGCATATTCAGGATTATCAAAGGTTAATTGCGTTCCTAGTATTCCCATTAATAACACGGCAATAAATGTAATAGATGCTATGGCGAGTCCCGAAATCGGCATGGATGTAGTGCCCACTAAACCCACTAGATAAGCGGCTATCGAGCTTGCGATGAATCCCAGCACTATGGCTAGCGTCGTACAAATAACGACGATGATTAATGATAATTCAGGGGTAATAGGTAATTGAGCATATGCTACATTATGCTGAAATACTAAAAATAGTGGGATAGTCATTAGCACCACAATTCCCAATACAATCGGCATAGGAATATCGCGTTCGGTGCGAATGATTTCTTTACTTTGAGCGTGTTGTAAGGAACCAAAAGAAGTTTTAACGGCTTCTAACATGGGTTTGTACAGTGTGATTAATCCCCATAATCCGCCGAAAGTAATCGCGCCAATACTGGCGTACCGAAAATATTCTTTATATAAAGTAGAGGCTGCTAGAGTAGGATCAATAGCAACGCCTTCGGGATAAATCCAACTTAAGATGGGTAACGCAATTTGCCATGTGACGATGTTACCTAGCAACATGGTAGTGGTCACTGAAATACCAACAATATATCCCGCGGCTAATAATATTGGCGAGAATCCAAAACCAAATCCTGAAACCACACCTAACTTATTGGTCCAGACGGTAACACTTTCACCGATAATTTTGAATCCGGTTTGACATAAAGTAAAAAGAGCAGCAAGTATTCCCCCGCTTAATAAATATTTTGTACCACTTGCTTGATTTTCAGAATTTTCTGATGCTTTTAGAATTTCTGCAACTGCAATTCCTTCAGGGTAGGGAAGTTTTTGTTCTATCAACATAGTGCGTCGTAAAGGTACAGAGAACAAAACACCTAAACCTCCGCCTATTACGGCAATTAATAATGTATCTAGATAGGAAAACTCAGTCCATACGCCAAGCATTAATAAGGCGGGAATTGTATAAACCACTCCTGAGGCTAGACACTCGCCTGCGGATGCAGCGGTTTGTACAATATTATGTTCTAGAATGTTACGTCGTCGAAACCAGTGTAATACTGCAATAGAGATCACTGCAGCTGGAATAGAACCTGAAACCGTACGTCCTACCTTCAACCCTAAATACGCATTAGATGCCGCAAGAACTACCGCAAGTAAAAATCCTAGAATAATCACTTTTAATGTAAGTTCAGGATAATTCTGCGATGCGGCTACTACGGGAGTGAGGTTACTTTGGGTCATGGTATTCTCTTAACATTCAGCAATTCCCGGCGAAGTTTCGCCGTGAACTGCTTCCTTTTTTTTATGGTGCGCGCGGCAGAGCCGCGCTCCGCGGTTAAG
>JBIOEC010000094.1:0-5113 GCA_044445645.1 Gammaproteobacteria bacterium
ATCCATAGCTTTACTAATTATGGGATTAACTTTATAAGGTTCACAAGGAATAGCAAACATCATATATAAAAAGTTTTCCGCATAATCCAAACCATTTTGCGGATGATTAAAAGGTTGTCCGATAGAGTATTTATAACACATGGCCGCGATGGTAGGCATTTTTGCAATTAAACGAAAAGCCGCGATTTCACGATGTAATGGGTTATTAATATCTAAGGAGTCATGATAGAACGCCGATAAAGCTCCCACCACACCCACCATAACCGCCATAGGATGCGCATCACGACGGAAGCCATTAAAGAATTGCCAAATTTGCATATGTAACATAGAGTGTTTTTTAATGCGCCCTATGAAACGTTCTTTTTGTTGTTGATTGGGTAATTCACCATATAATAAAAGATAGCAAACTTCCATATAATCCGATTTTGCAGCAAGTTGTTCGATGGGGTAACCCCGATAGAGCAGGATGCCATTTTCTCCATCAATATAAGTAATTTTTGAATCGCAAGATGCTGTGGACATAAAACCAGGGTCATAAGTAAAAAAACCTGTGTCTGCAAGCTTACGTACATCCACTACATCAGGTCCAAGAGTACCGGAATAAATAGGTAGATCAATTTTACTTTCTTCAATCTTCAGTTCCGCAAGTCCGCGCTCGTTTGGCATAAGGCACTCCTAATGAATTCTGCTTGTTGCAATGCATCAATAATAGTAAGATTTTTAGGTGAGATTGTCAAATTACCCAGCCATCCAACGGGTAGACTGCTAGGTTAATTTTTTACATAAATAGTTAATAAATCCCCAGGCCGTAAAACAGATTTAGTTGAAATTTGATTATTCCAAGCCAGTAATTGCTGGATAGTTGTGCTAAAGACGTTAGCAATCTTGGAAAGACTGTCGCCTTGTTTAATACGATAATTAATGCGCTGTGAAGTATCAGAAGACACATTAACCACCGCTGAGTTAGCGCTTACTTTAGTCAGCTTGCCAGGGATGGTTAGTTCTTGGCCCACTTTAATGGTGGAGGAGTTGAGCTTATTTTCTTGTTTTAGTTGTGAAGCAGTGACGTTATGTTGTTTAGCAATTTTGTTTAATGTATCGCCTTTTTGTACTTTATATAAAACGTTATTTACGCTTTGCAGCGTTGTCGGCATGACTGGCGTTTTTGCTGGAGCAGGTTGAAAGCTCGCGGACTGCTGAGTAAATGCCTTAGCATGGCTGACAGGTAGTAAAAGGTGATGAGGCCCATTTGGAGGCGTAGCCGCGGCCTTACGGTTAATAAAGCCAGGATTGAGGCTATAAAGTTCTTGTAAGCTTATTCCTGCCATTTGGGCTGCGCGATTTAGATCAGTTTGTTGCTTAAGTTTTACTAAAATTATTGCCGGACGGTTAGGAATTGCCGGTAAAGTAATATTATATTGCTCAGCATGGGTAATGATATCGGCAAGTGCCAAGAATCTTTGTACATACATCCGCGTGTGAGTTGGGATACGTAAGGACCAAATATCGGTGGGTTTTCCCTCGGCACGGTTACGGTTAATTGCGCGTTGAACAGTACCTTCGCCTGCATTATAAGCGGCAATGGCTAATGTCCAATCACCATTAAATTTTTTGCTTAAACCTGTTAGATAATTTAACGCAGCTTGTGTAGAAGCATAAATATCATGTCGTCCATCATAGGTGCTATTTTGCACCAGTCCAAAATTACGCCCTGTGCCAGGAATCATTTGCCATAAACCTGCAGCGTTACTGGGGGAGCGGGCTGCTGGATTATATGCGCTTTCAATAATCGGGATTAAGGCTAACTCTGCAGGGAGATTACGTTTTTCCAATTCTTCATTGATGAAATAAATATAGGGAGCGCTGCGCTGTAAAATAGTTTTGATATGCTTAGTATGGCTCAAATACCATTTGCGCTGGGTTGCCACGCCGGAAAGGTTACTTTGATGATCGATGTTGAAATCTGCGCGTAGATGGTCCCACATAGAGGTCTGTGTTTTATCAACAACAGTATCTGCACGGGTAGCGATCTCTGCGCTAGCTGCCACAGAGCATAAGCTTCCGATGCTAAGTGCCCCCACTACCAGGGCTTGTAATATATGATTCCAGTTCATGCGAGGGATTATAAAGACACTTTTTGCTGCGGCGCAACCCCATCTGTTCAATAAAAATACAGTTTTTACAATTATATTGGTTATATTTACAGTTTTTTACTATAATCTTTCAGATGAAACCTCGGTATTTAGCAAAAATTGATAAATGGTATCAGCAACCCATGGGTGTTTGGGTACTAGAACAAGAACGTGCGCTACTAAAACAACTCTGGCCTTCCAATTTGGGGCACTATTTACTCCAACTTGGACTATCCTCTAAAGTTTCTGTGCTCCCTACTGATATCAAGATGCATAGCTGCCTCTCTTTAACCCCTTTTATGCATTCACCAAGCTCCATAGTGGGTGACTTAACATTGTTACCCATCGCTAACGATAGTATGGATGTGGTTTTGGTGCACCATTGGTTAGGGATATGGGGTGATCCTATCCAGGCATTACAAGAAATCTATCGAGTATTGGTTCCAGAGGGCCGCATTATTATTTGTGGGCTACGTCCTTCCTGGATTTGGCAAATGTATGATGCCTTTCATCAAGAATCGCAATTTCCTTGGTCGTTGCGCTCAGCCAGTATCTGGCAAGTAAAAAATTGGCTGGAAGAAACTGGCTTTGTGCTAGAGATCCTAAGACTGCACAGTCAAGGGCTTTCTTTATATCGATACAGTGAACATTCCCCACAAAGCTGGCTAAAGTTTTCTAAGCTGCCTTTTGGCAGTGGCTATATTTTTGTAGCACAAAAACGTGTGGCGAACTTAACCCCCATTAAACTAGAATGGGCAATGCGTACCGAGATGGCAAACTATTCTGATACCAGGGCCGCTCAACCGTTTAAGCGTCAAGCAGGTAGGATCGACAAAGAGACATAGTCTTCCTGAGTAGAGGTAAAGGAATCATATTATTTGCTTTTAGCCATTTGCCATTCGCGAATGGATATGGTCTTGCAGCTATTTCTGCTGGTTAAAATCAAAGGTTTTGTTAAAAAACTTGAGGTAAGGGTTCTGGCAACTTAGGTACTTGAGCAAAGCCTTAAAATCGAGTATTTTGTCTGCAGTAATCGCATTGCTAAGAATATTTATTTTAGGAGATGATTTATGTCACTGGTTAGCCAATATAAGAATGAGACGATTGCCTTTGCGGGTTCGGGTGGTCTAGATAGTATGACGATTGTTAAATGGCTCTCAGAGCAAGGGGTTCGGGTTATCTGTTATACGGCCGATTTTGGGCAACCAGATGAGTCGGATTTAGGTGCTGTAAAAGACCGGATGTTGGCAGCGGGTGCAGAGGCTGTGGAAGTTATTGATTTAAAAGAAAGACTAGCCAATGCTGGGTTAGAAGTGATTAAAAGCCAAGCTTATCATCGGGGGCGTTACTGGAATACCACTGGGGCTGCGCGTCATGTTTTAGTGAAAGGAATGTTGGAAAAAATGCGTGAAAGAGGCATTCGCGTTCTTTCTCATGGTTGTACCGGGCGAGGCAATGACCAAGTGCGTTTCCAACATATTACTAATCTATTAGAACCGGGTTTTGAAATTTATGCGCCTTGGCGTGATCCTACGTTCCTTAATCAATTTCGTGGACGTACTGAGATGATTGCTTATTGCGAATCCAAAGGTTTGCCGCTCAAAGCTAAAGCGGAAGTAATTTATTCCACGGATGCCAATATGCTGGGTTTAACCCATGAGGCTGGTATTTTAGAAAGCATAACCACGCCAGCCCGCACTGTGAAACCTACCATGGGAGTTTACCCTATGGAAGCTCCAGATCGTCCTGAATCGGTTACCGTGCACTTTAAAAAAGGGATTCCTGTAGGTTTAAATGGTAAGCAGTTAGGGCCTGTAGAGATGATTCTGCAAGCGAATGAGATAGCCGGCAAACAGGGGATTGGTTTGGGCGTGCATTTAGTGGAAGATAGAATTATTGGGATCAAATCACGCGGAGTTTATGAAGCGCCTGGTTTAGAGTTATTGGGAACTTGTCATGAATTTTTATCACAGTTGATCTTAGATGAAACTGCCCACGGTTTGTATAGTTCTTTAAGCCGACTGGTGGCAGATCAGATTTATCGTGGTCATTGGTTTGATCAGGCCTCGGCAGCTGCTGGAGCGGGGATTGATAGCTTGATGGTGGATGGCAATGGGGATATTACCGTATCCCTATATAAAGGTACTTTGAGCTTTGAAAAAGCAGAAAATGTGGCCGCCTCACTTTATAGTCGAGATAATGCGTCTATGGAAGCCATTGGGGAATTCAATCATACCGATTCAGAAGGCTACTTGAAGGCTACTGGACAGGCTATTAAAGCAGCGGGTATCAATAAAGTAGTTAATCGAGCGTTATTGCAACGTATTTAATTATGGTTTTTTGTCATCCCTCAGCTGCGGCTGGGGGATGACAATCCAGGAATAAATTGGCGGATTAGCAAAGGACTTTACCACTGAGCATCAGAAGTTTCGAATAATTCTTTAACGAGAGCGTGCGTAGTAACTGGATTTTCCACATAAATATATGGGTATTTTCTTCCCAGATAAATCGAATGTTTGAGATTTTATGTAAATTCTGCTCCAATTCATCTAATCTTTTATCCAAAAACAATGTTAGCTTTAAGTCTTGGCAGGAGTCGGAAAATTTTCTCCCAACCAGTTCATGTTCTTCATATCCAAAATGGATTTGTGCAGAAGGATTGCAACCAATAATGAGTTTGTCCTTAAGGGTCATATAGATAATTATATCTGGCGATGTATTAGCAGAAATGTTATCTAGAGATAACTCCTCTAGCATCGATGGGGATACTGACATGGTGTCTCTACCTCGAACAAATATCTAAAGTTAATGGTATTATTTTTATACTACCATTAACTTTTTGCTGAGTAATACCGTACTAAATACGGTATTTATTAAGCGCTCTCGTTACGATGTTAACTACCTTTTCTAGGATTATCATTAAATTTTTTCCGAATAAAACACGGTTAAGTACGGTGTTAATTAACTAATTTGTGATATAG
>JBIOEC010000095.1:0-5013 GCA_044445645.1 Gammaproteobacteria bacterium
CCTACTGTCAGTTCAAGTTGAGATTGTCAACTTTTTCCTGCCAGATCTTTTTTCCATCAAGGAATGTTGCCATTGGCGTTCGTCCATCACACCTCTTTCCTTGATGGGTGCGTTGTGTATTGTAATGCACAACCCATTCATCTAAATCATATTGCAACTCCTCTAGATTATGATAAATCTTTTTCCGAAAAGCAACTTGATAAAACTCTTCTAGAATAGTTTTGTGAAAACGTTCACAAATCCCGTTCGTTTGCGGTGAATACGCTTTGGTTTTAGTATGTTCAATATCATTAACCGCGAGATAAAGCTCATAATCATGATGCTCCACTTTGCCACAAAACTCTGTCCCTCGATCCGTGAGTATGCGTAGCATGCCCATACTATGGGTTTCAAATAACGGTAATACACGGTCATTGAGTAAATCTGCCGCTGTAATCGGTGTTTTAGTCGTATACAGTTTACAAGCTGCTACTCTAGAGTACGTATCGACAAAGGTTTGCTGATAAATTTTACCCACACCTTTTAATGTGCCAACATAGAAAGTATCTTGTGAACCTAGATAACCAGGATGGGCCGTTTCTATTTCCCCACACGCCACATCATCTTCTTTCTTTCGCTCTAATGCGGCTACTTGGGCTTCTGTTAACACAATACCTTCTTTAGCCGATTTTTCTTCTAACACCCGCAGACGTTGCTTTTTATTGGCTATTTGATGACGCAGCCATATGGAACGAACGCCACTCGGTGAGATAAAAATGCCTTCTTTACGGAGTTCATTACTCGCGCGTAATTGGCCATAGGCAGGAAAAGCAATCGCAAAATCTTTAACCACGATTTCTATTTGCTCATCCACGCGGTTTTTTAAATTTGGCCGACGTCTACTTTTCTCTAGCAGTGACTCTACTCCTCCCTCAGTAACAGCCTCTTTATAGCGATAAAATGTTTCCCTCGAGAAACCCATTATCCGGCACGCTTTTGATACGTTACCTAGTTCTTCTGCTAAGTTTAACAAGCCTACTTTATTTTTAATGATTTTTTCATTAGTATGATACATAAGGTTACCCCTTTTTAGTTTTGATAGTTTCAACACAACCATCAAAACGGGTAACCTTACTCTTGTCAAGAGTGGTGTCACATCAAGTCGAGACTAGTCCAATTTATAATACCATTCCCATGGGCAATCTTCAGGAGTTATCTCTAACTCCATAAAGCCACAGGTAAAATAATCTGTGCCATAGTCAAGGCATTGCTCTTTTTTCTCTTTTTTTAGGAGGAGCAATTCTTGCATCTGGAGGTGTAGTTCTTTGTCATACCGCGGACAAGCCGCGGTATGACAAAATGAGGGGATCTCTGAGGGTTTAAGGACATAAAATTTTATAACTCAAAAAATAGATTATTTTGAGTTATAAAGCTTGTTTATATTACTCATAACCTAAAAAAACTCTTTACCTAGTTGTCTGTATAACATATACTTAGAATAAGTTAGTTATATAATTTTTACCTAGGTTATCCTGCTCTTACGTAGTTTGTTTATGTGCTGTTCACTTCTTATCTCAGCCCAAGCTTTAGCCCAGGATAATTGGTCATGGGCAGAAATCCCTTATGATAAAAGCAGCTCCCATATTGTCGCTGATGAGCAAAATATCTGGGTTGCAAGTAGTGGCGGAGGGGTTTATCGATTTGACATAGAGGAAAATACTTACCAGCATTATACCCGAGTCAATGATGGGATTGCTGACAATCAGATCTATGATTTAGCTTTGGATCCGCAAAAAAATGTCTGGGTAGCCACCGTTAAGGGTTTAAGTGTTTTCATGAATGATAAATGGACCACTTTTAACACACAAAATTCCGTAGAATTAGAAAGTGATTTCATTACCGCACTGGCAGTAGATCCGGTAGACGGTACTTTGTGGGTTGGAACTTATGATACAGGATTGTATCGCTATGATGTTAAAACTGAGATCTGGGAACATTATGAAATCCCTGACTTGACGGCAGATTATGCCTTTGTGACCTCAATTGCCGTCAGCAAAAATGGTGAGGTATGGATAGGTGTTTGGGGTGAAGGAGCTTATCACTTTGCTAATGGTATTTGGACTCGATATGACCCTGGAAATAGTGAGTTACTCACTTACTTCGTCTATATTAAAGCTATTGAAGATAATGGTAGAGTATGGTTTTGGTGTGAGGAGTCTACAGGCCAGTTTTCCAGAACCGTATCGTTTTATGAACCGAGTAATGAATGGAAAGCCTATTTAAAAGGTCAAATCATTCATTCTTTAACAATAGATGATACCGGCGTCACTTGGGCACAGTCTCCTACTTTTTTATATAAAAAGCAGGGGGAAGCATTCATACCGGTTAAAGAGGTAATTTCAGATTTAAATTATAGTTTTCCTAATGCGAGGATGCTAACAACTGATAAACTAGGTAAATTATTTGTTGGTAGTAATCAGGGGATTTCGGCACATCATGCAGGAAATAATGAATGGATTGATTATATTCCACCAAGTTTATGGGACTCGCATATTAATGATCTCTTGATTGATGATACTGATACCAAATGGATTGCTACGCGAGCAGGTTTACATAAAATAACTCCTGATAATAAGATAACCGTATATACAGATACCAATTCACCTTTGCCAAGTGCAGACATTAAAGGACTCGCATTGGATAAAGAGAAAAAATTGTGGATGGCCACAATGGGTGGCCTCGTCACCTATGATGGTAAAAAATGGAAAATATTTAATACAGAAAATTCAGGATTAATTAGCAATGCCATACATAGTGTAGAAGTGGCAGATGATGGAGCCGTTTGGGTGAGCTTTTCAATGTATGCTCAAGGGGTTCAATACTTTGATGGTAAGCATTGGCAACAATTTACTACTGAAGATGGTTTAACCAGCAATGCCATTTCTCAAATATATGCGCATAAAAAAGAAGTATGGTTACAAAGTGCCCAAGGTGTCAGTATTTTTAAGAAGAACCACTGGCATCAACTCACGGTGGGTGATGGATTGTTAAGTAATAATATCACGAGTATAGCATTGCAAGAAAATCATGCCTGGATTGGTACTGATCAAGGCTTAGTGAAATACGACGGTAAAAATTTCGAATATATTATTGATGATTTACCTAAGAAATATGTTAGTGCTATTTATGAAGATCCCAAGGGAAATTTATTTGTAGGAACGCGCGATGGGGGATTAAGTTTATTGAGCACAGATAAAGTTTGGGAGCACAAAGATTGGCATGATGGTTTAACCAATATGCGAATTAAACAAATAGTTCCCGATGCAAATCAACGTTTATGGTTGGGAACAGAATTCGCAGTGGGAATTACTCAACCACTTATATCAAAAAATCCTTTTATTAAATCAGAGCGTTAAACCAAAAAATACGTCATTCTCGTTGAGCAAAGACGATGTTGATAATTTAGATACGTTTGCCCTGGGACACCGTCTTGGTAATCAAATCGCTAAACATTAATAATTAGAATTATCCAGGTCTTCGATATCTACAGTTTTATTAGTTCCTTTTTCTAAACCACTGTTGAACATGCCATAAACAAAATACAATGCGCAACCGATAGCCATCCAGATTCCAAAGCGGATCCAGGTTTCTACAGGTAAGCTGAGAGCCAGGAATAAGCAGATCGCTATTCCTAACAATGGAATCAGAGGGTGAAATGCAACTTTGAAAGGTCTTTTTAAGTCAGGTTGAGTGTAACGCATGGCTATTACACCTCCACAAACCACTACAAAAGCCATTAATGTTCCGATGTTAACCAGCTCGGTAATGGTAGACATAGGGGCAAAACCTGCGATTAAAGAAATAACAATACCACCTGATATAATAATGCGAACTGGAGTACGCGTATTTGTATTAACTTTGCTGAATAAATTGGGTAGCAAACCATCCCGGCTCATGGCTAGGAAGATACGGGTTAAGCCGTAGAACATGACTAGAATTACTGTGGTCAAACCTGCGATAGCGCCTGCAGCTACGATTGCAGCGGCAAAATCATACCCAATCTCTAAGAGAGCAGCGGATACTGGTGAGCTCACATTAAGTGTGTAATAAGGGGCAATACCGGTTAGCAATGCGGCTACCAACATATAAAGTACTGTGCAGATAATGAGGGAAGAAAGAATACCAATAGGCATATTTTTTTGTGGATCAATCGTTTCCTCTGCGGCAGTTGAAATAGCATCAAAGCCTATATATGAGAAAAATATCAGTGCAGCACCCTCAACAACTCCCATCCAACCAAATGGAACGAAGGGTGACCAGTTTTGCGGTTCAACATGAAACGCTGCAATAGTGATGAAAATAAGGATGGTCAAAAACTTAATAAAAACCATCATTGAATTGAAATATTTACTGGCCTTGATGCCCACGGCCAATAGTGCAGTTGTAATCAGAACAATTAGCATTGCGGAAAGATTAACAAAGCCACCTTCAAAAATATTATTGGAAAGTGAAACATGCAGTTCATAGCCGATAGCCGTGAGGGCATTATTAAAATAACTTGACCAACCGATAGCCACCGCTGAAACAGCTACCCCATATTCGAGTATTAAATCCCAACCTATAATCCAGGCAATAAACTCACCAAATCCGGCATAGGCATATCCATAAGCGCTACCACAACCCCCAATACTGGTTGAAAGCTCTGCATAGGATAATGCGGTAAAAGTACAGGCTAATCCGGCTAATAAATAAGAAAACACAATAGCGGGACCGGCACTAGTTGCAGCAGCAATCCCGGTTAATACAAAAATCCCCGCACCGATAATGGCGCCTATACCTAATAAAGTCAGATCAAAGGCGCCTAATGTACGCTTTAATTCAGAAATTTGTTGGGAAACAGGTTTTGTGCGTAACATTCTGTTTTTTAGATTTTGTATAAACATATTTACATCCTCTGCAGCGGTTGAGAGAAAAATGAACAATTTATGAGCAAAAGCCCAAAGAGTAATTTACCCTAACTCGTAATACCTGTCC
>JBIOEC010000096.1:0-4954 GCA_044445645.1 Gammaproteobacteria bacterium
CCCTAACCCTCTCCCTCAAGGGGAGAGGGAATTTAAATCACCTCTCCCCTTGAGGGAGAGGTCGTTGCGACGCTTTTGCTTTTCTGTCGCAGCGGGTGTGGGGTATGCTCAGCGAGAATGACGTATTTTTTGAGTTTATTGGCAATAATTTTAGTTGATCTTGCCCTGATTTCACAGTACATGCCAGTACATGTTGCTCAAAATTTAGGTATAATTAAAGTGCAAAATTAAGTATTAAAAAAAGACAGGTAAAAAATTGTGCAAAAAAAATGGGTTTATCTAACTATTGCCATCATAGCCATTAGCGCTTTAGTCAGTGCTCTTGTTTGGTATCAGCCATGGCGCATTTGGCAAACTGAGCATTTGGTTCACGAATTGCAAAATCCCAGTCATGAAGTGCGACAACAAGCCTTGACCGAGTTATATAGTTGGCGTTTAATTCAGCGGCAACGTTTATTGCAGCAATCGCAAGCACAGTTATTGGGCGCGTATGAACATGCGATTAATGTGGCGTTAGCTAGAGGGGAATGGCGTAATGCGCAGCTGTGGTTGCAAGATCTGCAGCGTTTATACCCGCAACTTCCCGCTGCTCAGGCCGCACAATTGAAAGTAGCTGCCTATGTTGCTCAACAAGTGAATATGCGTATTGCGGAGATCAACCAGCTATTGGCAACGCAACATTTTTTAACGCCACCTTTACTAGGGCAATTACAGGGAATACATGAGCAGTTAAAGGAATTAAATCCCGATCATGCATTGTTATATGATAGACGGATTATGTATGGGGTATTGTTAAGTATCGATGAGGCACTTGCGGTAGAAGATTTCAATTTAGCCCAACACTTATTAAATTGGGGTGTCACACATTTTCCTAATGAAGCGGAGTTGCAAGATAGGCAAGTGCAAGTGAGTTATCGTTTAGCCGGTCGTCCGGCCCAGGTTTTAGCGACTTGTATATCCCAAGGCCAAGATTGCTGGAAAATTACCAGCACGCCAGCATTATTTAGCCGACCATGGCTATTACAGAAATCGATAGAGCATCCTTGGATGACTGATTGGAGCATGGCAACTGTTATGCAAGAGCAGTTAGGTAATTATTACCGGCAACAAGCATTGCAGGCTTATGCGCAACAGCAATTTATGCAGGCTTCCATTAATTTATTGCGCACCTCTTACTTTGTTTCGTCGAGTGAGCTGAGCGAATACTGGCAATGGCTGGCTTTTGCATTTATTGAGCGCGAACAAAAAGAATACCAGCAAGCACAACAAGCAAAACTTTCCGGGCTGCATCATACTTTGATTTCTCAGGTGGCAGCTCTCGATGTAGTAGGTGCGCAAAACACCGTAGTTGCTATGCAATCTCTAGGTGCTGACCCTTGGTTTATTGATAATATTGCTTTGCCTATGTTGGGTGAAACTTATCTAAAACTTGCTCAGCAATTAGCTAACGCACAGCAATATGAGGTAGCTATGCGTTTATTAATCGCCGGCGAACAATTTTTGCCAAAAGATAATGCCGTACAGCAGTTATTAGCCGAATACAAAGAGACTAATGCTTGGTTAAGTCCCTCTGATAATCTTCCTATGGATCAGCAACTGATTTCATTTCCGGATGCTAGTTTATTCGACGGGGCTACTTTAGAAGTATTAGGGTTGCCGCCTGCAACCCCACCGCCTAATCTAAATGCGGCACATACCCAAGAATCATGCGCCGCAAGTTCACAGGCTAAAACGGTACGTACTTGCCAAGATGTCTTAGCTTTGCAAGGAACATCTCAGGCAAATGGCCCTTTATTGGTGGTACCTCCACCCAATCAGCGCTTTGCTAAATCATTTGCAATTAGTAAATATCCCATTTCCATCCGCGAATATAATTATTATTGCCATATTAGCAAGCAGTGTATGCCACGAGCTATTCCTCAAGCACAAAATGTCAAAGCTAAAAATGTAAGCAAAGTGAATTTGCCAGGGGAGATGAATTTAAATGACGTGCAAGAAGTGATGCAAGAATATGATGACTTCTGTCGTGATACGGGTACGTGTAATAGTATCGAACCGCATGCACAGGATTTACCGCTGACTGATATCAAATTGGAAGAAGCTTTGCAGTACGCAAGATGGTTATCCTCAATCACCGGACAGAACTACCGTTTACCTATGGCGGATGAATGGCGTTATGCTATTTTAAGCGATGAAATTTATCGATGCAGTTATAATACCTTATTAGAATCACCGAAGAAAATGGTCCCAGTGCAACAAGGGGTAAGCAATCGCTGGGGCGTGGTACATGAGCTAGGAATTTTACGCGAATGGGTGCATACGCCTGATGGAGTAGCTACTATTGGTCCAGAAAAGCCTGAAAGTTTACCTGTTTGTATTTTACCCTTGAATAACAATCAAGCAGCCATGAAGCCGGATGAATATACGGGGATACGCTTAGTACGCGAGTTGTAATAACGTTACGATTGCACATAGAGAGTAATCCACCAATAGATTCTATAAGAATTTTCTTGGTGGATTCAATAGCAAAATTTTTTGAAATTAATCAAGTTCGCGTGTAGATAACGTATTAGAAAATTGTCTTAGAACTCCCACGCCAACACCTTCAATTTCTAGAGGTTGTTGCGTGATATCTACTGTCATGGGAGGGATATCCGGATTAGCCGACAATAGGCGTACAACATTGCCAATGCGCTCAAAGCGTTTAATGAGCACTTCTTTATTTAAATAAACCACGGCAAGTTGCCCGTTATTTACATGTTGAGTTTTATGTACGGCGAGTAAGTCATTTTCTAAAATGCCAGCATCACGCAAGCCATTGCCTTGCACTCTAAGCAAATAATCGGCTTTAGGTTGAAAAATTTGTTCAGCTGGGCAGTAGCCTTCGATATGATGTTCGGATAATATGGGATTACCAATAGTAAGGCGGCCCACAACTGGGAGTCCTTGCGCTTGGCGCAAACGTAATCCTCTGGATAAACCAGGTAATATTTCAATGACGCCTTTGCGCGCTAAAGCTTTTAGGTGGTCTTCCGCAGCATTAACGGAACGAAAACCTAATTCCCTAGCGATTTCGGCTCTAGTAGGTGGAGCACCATGTTGTTGAATATAATTAGAGATCAGTTCAAGTACTTGGCGCTGACGTTGGGTTAGTTTTACCATATTAAATCTGTCCTGGTATTATATCTATATATTTTAAGAATAGCCCATTGGTGGTAGCATGTCCAGTGTTTGGATAGCAGGGGCTTTTTGTTGAATACTCGCAGGAATGGTTGTTTTAGGAAAAAATATGACAAAAATTTTAGCTATTGATACTTCCACTCATGCTTGCTCAGCAGCCCTTTATATAGATGGCTGTGTAGAGGAGCGTTATAAGTATGCTCCGCGACTACATGGAGAGTTGCTATTAGATATGGTGGACGATTTATTAAGCAGTAAACATATAACTTTAGACGCTATAGACGCCCTGGCATATGGTTGCGGCCCGGGTAGTTTTACCGGAGTACGCATGGCCGCAAGTGTTATGCAAGGCTTGGTGTTGGGTGTACAAAAACCCGTTATTGCGGTTTCCTCTTTATTGGCGTTAGCAGACGGACTTTATCAATGTTTGGGCTATGGTCAAATAGCTTGTGCCTTCGATGCTAGGATGAATGAAGTATATTGGGCTGCCTACCAATTCTCCAATGGTGAATGGGTGGCTGCGGTTCCTGACTGTGTAATTGCGCCCGAACAAATAAGCTCATTACCTCAAGGAGATTGGGTAGGAGTAGGGGACGGCTGGACACGGTACGCCCAAGAGTTGGGTGAAAAAACCGGGATTAAAGACAGTTATGCTCGTTTTTATCCTCATGCGGCGAATATTGCTAGCTTGGCTGCAAGCCGATATTTGCAGGGAGACTACCAAGAAGTAGCTTTTTCCACAGTCTTGCCTGTCTACTTAAGAAACAAAGTTGTTTAATAAAAACACATCTATTTCAATGCGTTACAGGTTTAAGTTTTTTCGATAACTACTTACATTTTAGTTTTTGTTGTGATATAGTACAAAGTAATGAAACTAAGTGGTTATTTGCTGAGTGTATATGAGGTAAATGGCTTACGCAAAGTCAGGCAAAATGCTGATGCTTTTTTTTAAATAAATTTGTACACTAACTCACATGATAGTCTTTAATTTGTTTTCCTTAGGCCATTCATGCTGAAGAAAGCAAACAAAGGGTACTAGTTCCCGTTTGGAAAGGTTCAAACTGGGAATCAGTGATAATAGTCAATTAAACATGGAAACTACTACTATGCCTAGAAAAACTGATAAACGCGTTCGTTTGATTGAGGCCGCTAAATACCTCATTCACAAACAAGGCTTTAATTTAACCACTTTAGCTGACATTGCTCAGGAAGCAGATGTTCCGCTAGGAAATGTGTATTACTACTTTAAAACCAAAGATGCAATTGGTGAAGCGGTTTTGGAGAATCGAGCTAAAGAGTTACATGAACGTTTGCAATCATGGGAACAATCTACAGACTTATATGCTCGTTTATCTGCATTACTAAACTTTGAAATTGAACAAGCGGAAACCACTGCACGCAGCGGCTGCCCAATTGGTAGTTTATGCCAAGAACTAGCTAAACAAGGCGGAACATTGGCTGATGCTGCTGCTAAATTGCTGAATGACACCTTGCATTGGTGTGAAAAGCAATTCCGTGGATTAGGCTTTGGTCAACGCGCTGCTGAATTAGCAAACCAGTTTATTGCTTTAGTTCAAGGTTCTTCATTAATGACCAGCACCTTTAAAGACCCTAAGCTAACTTCTAAGATGGCTGCTCTTACTGAGCAATGGTTAAAAGATTTGCGTACTAGCCAAACAGCTGGTGGCAAAACTAGCCGTAGTTCAGCTGATGCAGTAGCTTAATTTAAGCACAATATTTGCGCTTGTTATACCGCGGCTTGTCCGCGGTATCC
>JBIOEC010000097.1:0-4893 GCA_044445645.1 Gammaproteobacteria bacterium
GCTCTGGGGCGCCTAAAGATAGAAGGTAGGGATACAGTATGGCCGGAAATATTAAAACACATGGGCTTACTCGACGAAAATGGAGATCTTATTTCTGAAGAGGAGCAAGAAGATAAAATAAAAAAATAGTAGAAGACACTGATATTCGGCAGTGTCTTTATCTCGTCAATAAAGGAATAGGTACATTTGATGAAGTAGCTGAAATGAAATATGAATGGAAGATGGCATTTGAGATTATTCTTAAAGAGTTTGATGGATGCGGCAAATTTAACTTCTCTACCAGGAAGTTTGAGGCTCAAAAATGAAAGAATTTAAGAGTTTAAAATCATTCGCTAGGCACCTTGAAAAATGTATTGCTAAATTTCCTGAATATGAGAAGAAAACAGCACTATTTTTTGGTGAGATCTTAGAAAAAGAAGCAAAAGACAAGATAGGTCACTTACAAGCAGCAGCTGGTCCTTTCAGCGAATGGGCCGAACTGGCTGAGTCCACTAAGCGTGACAAAGAACGCTTAGGATATGTCTATAACTCTGAATACAACCCTGAATATCGCACGGGTGAGCTGAAAGATTCTATTCATTTTGCTTATTTTGCGGCATTAAGAGAGATCGTCTTGGGATCTGATAGTGAGATCATGGTCTATCAAGAATTGGGGACTAAATATATTCCGCCGCGCTCCATGATTGGAGCCACCATGTTTCAAGCCGCCATGCTAGTCAATATTTATTTTAGTGAAATGATGAAGGCTTGGATCTTAGGCAAACCTTTAACCTTAAGGAAGATGCATCTTGGAAGCATTTAAAATATGGGCCTCCCTTAACCTTAAGGGAGATGCAGTTGCGAAGATGAAGCTCATAGCAGAACAGGCTATGAAAGCATCTGCCGCCATGGAAAAGCTCATGGGGAAAACTGGTGCACTCAAACGATCATTCCAAGGCTTAGATGCCTCTATTCTCGAAACAAAATCAGGCTTAAAAGGCTTTTCAACTGATGCATTAGCTGCTTCCCGCAGTGTCGATAAACTAAAACGTAGCCTCAATGAGGAAGCGGTTGCTTCTGCTCGTTCTGCTAGATCCCACAAACATTTTCCTTTTCATACCATGGGTCATATGGGGATGGGTGGTGTTGGGACTGCTGGTATGGCTATGGGCGCTGGATCAAGATTTGCTGGTGCTGGATTGGGAGTTGCTATTGGGGGTGGAATGCTGGTCCATGCAGGATGGGAACAAGGCAAAGAATATCAAAGAAAGCGTGTGCAGTTTAGGGCATTAGGATTTAATAAGGACCAAATAAAAGAAGTTGAGAAATTAGCTAATACGCCGACAAAAGGATTCTCTCAAAATGACCTTATGGAAGCTATGCTTGGTGCACAAATGGCTACTAGAAATTGGCAAGAGGCAAAACAACTCTATATGCCTTTAGCTAAATTCAAATTCGGAGCGCAAGCCATATTTGGTCAGGATATGACTCATCACCAAGTACAAAGTGCCATAAGATTTGCAGAGATAAGAGCCGGGTCTCACACTGAAAATATTGGAATGTGGCAAGATATTTTAAATAAAATGTACATTCAGTCCTCAGGCACTTTAAAGCCTACAGAGCAATTAGCTTTTGCTCGAAGATCTGCCAGTGTATCTAGAAATCTTACTCCAGAGGGGTATCTGGCATTAGAGCCAGTCATCCAAGAATTAGGGGGTGGAACAGCCGGTTCTGGTTTTAGAACAGCGTATAATCTGTTTGCTGGACAAGGAAGTGGAACTGCATTCGCTAAGAAGCGTGTAGAGTTTTTAGAGAAATTAGGTCTGATTCATGCCACAAAATTTACAAAAACTGGAAGGCCATTAAGTTTTGGCTCAGATCCAGCTATGTTGAAGCTACTTGGTGCTGATCCTGAGGCTTGGGTAAGAAAATATTGGTTACCCGCTTTAATAAAACAAGGAATAGTCACGCCAGAAGCTCAGCAAGCCGCGGTATCATTAGCCTTCGGCTCAGCTGAAGCACAAAAACTCATAGGCACAACTCAAAGCAATTTAACAAAAACGCAAAGAGCTCGAGAGTTAGCTTTTAAAACCGATACCACTGAAAGATTCTTTGGTCGCTCTATGAAAACGCAAGCGGGGGCAGAAAGACGAACAGCTGCAGCGTGGCATTCGATGGCTAAAGCTTTTTCCGATTTAACCAATCCTACTTTAACCTCATGGATGAATAAATTTTCATCTGCAATGGAGAATTTGGCTCGTGCTTTCCAATGGATGCATAACAATAAAATATTAAATGAACCTGCTCAAAAGGCCGTTAAAGACATTGGTGATATTTATAAAAAGAAAATACATGAACAAATACACCCATTAAAACTTTCTGATTTTACATTTAGTAAGATGAAAGAAGAAGTTAAGACGAGATTTGATGAGATTAAACATGGAAATTATTTAGGCTTACAGAAAGAGGTTGGCCTCCAAAATAGCCCATTAGCAAATTCCAGTAGACCTGCTCAAATCACTATGAACATTAACGGGCGTAAAGTTGCAGAAGCGATTATCCCAGAAATATATAACATGTTAAATCGCAGCGGAACCGATGTAGGGCCAACTAACTATGTCACCATCAGAACGCCAACCTCTACCAGTTTAAGCAATCCTGGGGGGCTATAATGGCTGTATTTTTATCCTTAGGGTCAGTCACCTTTGCCAACTTTGAGATACCTACTCAAATAAATGGGGGTGGTGCACAAGGCATATCGGTTAAGCAATTAATTGGTGGTCAGCGTGTTGTAGATGCACTGGGTCGTATTGATGATGACATCGAATGGAACGGACTACTCTTTGGCCCAACTGCACAATTTAGATCTGAGTTTCTAGATGGTATGCGCGTTGCTGGATTACCACAACTTCTTACATACTCTGGTTATAACTATTCGGTTGTTATTAAGCATTATCATTGGTCTTTTGAGCGCTTCTATCAAATTAAATATAGCATTTCCTGCACGGTAGTCCAGGATCTGAATCAGCCTATCAATGTATTAGTTCCCGTTGCTTACAATGATGCGATTATCAATTTACTCACCGAAGCAAATGATCTGGCTTTCCAGGCTGCTAATCCAAGTGTCATAAGTGCCATGGCTATTCTATCGGACACTATTAATAACTTGGCATCTATTTCAGGCGCCAGTAATGCTGAATTAGCTGTCGTTGCCCAACAAATAGCAGTAGCTTCTCAAGCGGTTAATGATGCAATTGTTATTGCAAATGGGGAGATATTTTAATGGCTGAATCAAACGATCAAATAGCATCTACCTTAAATCAATTATATGCACTCTATCAATTAAATTTCGCTTTATCTGAAATGGCTCAAAATATTTTATTGATAGAGGAAGGATCTGGTGGAAACTTTGTGACGATGAATGGGGGCAGTTTATTTGATGTGGCTGCTAAATATTACGGAGATGCCAAGCAATGGACGACTATAGCAAAAGCTAACAACTTAGTTGATCCAGAATTACCACCGGGCATTCCTATTACTATACTAATCCCTTCTACATCATTACCAAGTACGGGGGTTCTTACAACATAATGACTTACCAATTTAAACAATCTGTTGCAAGAAATCCCCGTGTTATTGTTACATTTGATAATAAGCAAGTGTTGATGACTGAAGGTAAAGTGCATGCAACCTCCTTTAACTATGCGGACACATTTGATCTTGAGTTGCCTTTGTCAGGTCAGCCATTTGGTATTGATTTAAACTATTGGTCAACCCTAACGACAGCTACCATTACTGTATATGCTGGATTTGTGGAGGATCCTACTAATTATACTATTCAAGATCTTATTCCGTTAATTACTGGCACCCCAGATGAGATTGAAGTAGATCCATTACATGCTTGTGTTTATGTCTATGGGCGAGATTACACATCAAAATTAATCGATACCAAAGTTTCTATTAAAATGGCTAATCAAACAAGCTCGCAAATAGCCACTACCTTTGCAAAAGAGCATGGATTGGGGCAGCAAATCACACCCACAACAACTAAAGTGGGAACATTTTATCAAAATGGTCAGGTTCTTTTAGCAAATGGAAATAACGAATGGGACGTTTTGGTCTCTCTGGCCCAGCAAGAAAACTTTGTTGTCTTTGTTACTGGCAATACATTAGTCTTTGAGCCACGTGGAACATCCTCGCAAAATCCTTATATATTGCAGTATCAGCCTCCTACGGGGGTGAACAACAGCCCGATATTTAATGGCATTTCACTAAGATTTATTCGATCCATGAAGCTGTCATCCAACACGTGGGTAACGGTGAAGACTGGTTATAGTCCACGCACAGGTATGGATACTTCCTATACTGCGAAATCAACTCATAAAGGAAAACCGAGCTCTAATACTCAGAAATTCAGTTATACCATTCCAGGGTTAACTCCAGAGCAGGCTCAGCAACGCGCTAATCAATTACTGCATGATATCAATATTCATGAGGTTAGGTTAGAGGCTGAGCTTATTCCTGATTTAGAAATGCAGAAAGATACGATTATACAGGTGCAAGGAACCAATACTGCTTTTGATCAAACGTTCTACGTGGATCATATTGAAAGATCATTTAGTGCAACAGATATGCGAATGCATGTAACCGCTAAAAATAAATCATCAACCAATGAGGCGGAAAGTTAATGGTACAAAGCTTCATAAATGAAATGCGTGCACAAGCAACGATGTCTATGTCTAATCGATACTATTCATCTATTGGAAAAATCACAAGTTATGACCCAGGAACTGGTCTTGTACTAGTTCAAATTTATGAAGCCACTGCAGATATCCCAGCATTGCAGACAGGATGGATACCTATCGCCTCCCCATGGAGTGGTAGCGGATGGGGCATGATGGCGGCTCCTAATAC
>JBIOEC010000098.1:0-4893 GCA_044445645.1 Gammaproteobacteria bacterium
CACCAATGTTCTGATCATGACTTTAATCAGTTTCATTGTCGGATTGTCTATTGCTGGACAAACATTTTATACCTTTGTGATCGAAAATTTAGAAGAGTTTGGCGCATTAAAAGCCATTGGTGCTAAAAGAAAAGAGTTAGTTTCTATGATTCTATTTCAATCAAGTGTAGTAGGATTTTTGGGATATGGATTTGGACTGCTGATAGCAACCACTCTCATCGCATTAGCTAAACTTAGATTAGCGAATTATGCGTCACTTGTCACTACAGGAAGTCTGCTCGTCACCTTCCTGATGGTAATTGTGATTGTGGCATTTTCAAGTTACTTAGGAATAAGAAGGGTAACAAAAATTGATCCATTTGATATCTTTAGAGGCTAAGCATGATCTTGCAAGCAAAAAATATAACAAAGTGGTTTGGAGAAGGCGAGAATAAAACCTATGCCTTAAAAGATGTCAGCATTGATGTAAATTATGGCGAGATGTTATATATTGTGGGACCATCAGGATCAGGTAAAACCACTTTACTCAGTATTATCTCAGGTATTTTGCGACCCAATGAAGGAACAGCCATAGTCGCTGGAAAAAATATCTGGCAATTGAAGGAGGATGAGTTAGCGGATTTGCGTTTATATACCATCGGGTTTGTATTTCAAGATTTTCATTTGTTTAAAAAATTAACCACTAAAGAAAACGTCGCAATCCCGTTAATTTTACAAAAAAAACCCATGGAACAAGCCTTGCAAGAAGCCAGTGAGTGCTTAGAAATTGTTGGCCTTAAAGCGCGCACCGAACTAAGACCTAACAAACTTAGTATTGGAGAACAGCAACGTGTAGCCATAGCTAGAGCCATTGTAACTGAACCGGATTTACTGATTTTAGATGAACCTACTGCGTCCCTAGATGGCGAGACCGGAAAAAAAATTATTGGGTTTATCAAAGAGCATATTTTAAATGAAAAGAGAGCGATTATTATAGTAACCCATGATAATCGAATTTATGATTATGCCACACGTATCATTCGCATGGAAGATGGAAAAATAATAGAAAAAACGGGAAATCACGATGAAGACTAGGATTTTATTCATTATTGCCATAATAGGAATTGCAACGGGAGTCATTAGTGTGATTGTGTATAATCAAAAAATTCCCACACAACCTCCTATCACCGTTAGCTACAATCCTTATACAGCGGGTATTTATGCCACAGGGATTGTAGAAAGTTATCAAGAAAATGGATCCAATGTGAATATTTTTCCCGAAGTATCTTCTCGGATAACAAATATTCTGGTAAAAGATGGCGCTGTCGTCAAAAAAGACACTCCACTAATGACGCTGGACGATTCCGTGCAACGAGGAATTGTTGAAAAAGATGCTGCACAAATTAGTTATGCCCAAGCTAATCTGTTAAATGTACAAGAGCAGCTAGATAAAATACAAAAATCCTATGATTTAAATCCCAAATCTATTAGCCTTAATACCTTAGACAATGCAATTAACGCCGTAGAAATCGCCAAAGAGTCAGTTAAAGTTGCCCAAGGCCAATATGATTCCGATAAAGCCCTGCTAGATAAATATGTGATTTACGCACCTATCGATGGAGTTGTCTTGCGTATTGTTCCAGCTATCGGCGATTACACCGCAGTCGCAATCGGTAGCTATGATCCATACACCCAAGGGTTTCTTCCCGCAATCCAGATGGGAGTTGAAACTCAGCACTTGCAAGTCAGAGCTTATATTGATGAAATATTAGTGCCGCAACTACCTGCATCTACTAAATTAGAAGCCACCATGTTTATCCGTGGCTTACAAAATCATGGTATCGCTTTAGAGTTCTCGAATATACAACCTTATACCATACCCAATATTGAATTATCTGATCAACGTAATGAAAGAGTAGATGTGCGTGTTTTACCAATTATATTTAAGTTCGAAAGGCCCTCGGATATTAATGTGTTTCCAGGTCAACTGGTAGATGTTTATATTAAAGGGAAGCCATGAAAAAAACCCTCATTGCTCCATGTTTACTAATATTAACGGCCTGTACTTTATATCAAAAACCTGAAGTTCCTCCTTTAGAGACACCGGAGGAATTCAAAGCAACAGTACAAGTTGCTAATCACCATATGGAAAATGAATGGTGGAAAAACTTTAATGATGAACAGTTAAATGAGTTGGTTTCGCTCGCGCTTAAAAAGAATTATAACTATCAAATTGCTCTGAAGAACATTGAGATAGCGCAAACTTATGTATCTCAAAATCAGTCGTACTTATTTCCACAAGTGAATTCGGCTTTTAATAGTTCACGTAATAAATTTGTTCCCGTAGAGTTTGTTGGGTCTACTGGTGGTTCAGGTGCTCTTGAGAATTCACTTAACAACACAGCGCCTACCACGACATCCCCCCTTTCAGGTGGAATTTTTAACTTACAAGAGCTAGCGGCTTCAGTGACGTATGAAGTCGATATTTGGAATCAAATTAGAAATACTGTTAAACAAGCTCAAGCTAATGTGGTGGTAAGTGCCGCTGATAGCAATGTGGTTAAATTAACCTTGGTTAGCGGTGTAGTGAATTATTATTTCCAAATCATGGCCTTAGATATCAATTTAGATAATTTGCATAAACAATATCGAGCGGCAAAAGAAATTACCGAACTAGAAAAAGTGCAATATAAAAGTGGTTTGATTGATGCTAGTGCGGTATATGAAGCAGAAATTCAGGAAGAAGGCATATTAAGTAATATTAAAAATATTGAAAAACAGCGACAAATTTTGGAATATACTCTCGCTTATTTAATCAGTGAATATCCTGAAAATTTTAGTATTGCTCCTCATCACACACTAAATACCTTACCCATCACTCACTTAATTCCCGCCGGCATTCCCGCTGAAATGCTAGCGATGCGGCCTGATATTCAAGCTGCATATTTTCAAGTGCTTTCCTACGGATATTTAGAAAAACAAACGATTGCTAATTTCTTACCTACTATTACTTTAACAGCAGATTATGGCTATGCCAGCACGGCTTTACCACAGTTACTGCAAAGTAGTAGTGCTTTTTGGAATTATGGCGTAGGTGTTTCGCAGTTTGTGTTTGATTATGCAATTCGGATGAGTGAATACGAGCGTGCTAAATACCAATTTGAATCAGCGATTCTCAACTATAAAAACACAGTGGTTAATGCTTATACCGAGGTGAACAGCGCGCTGGTATCTTATAAAGAAGACAATGAAGCATTAATTGCCTTGCAAGCACAATATAAAAGCTCAAAGGAATTATTAGGCGTGGCCGATGCTCAATACCAAGCAGGCCTTGCGGATTATTCCGCTTATCTCACTACTGATCTAAGCCTGTTGCAAACAGAATATAATGTAACTAATCAACAAGTACTGATTATTCAAGATGTGATTCAAGTATACAAAACTTTAGGACTGGGGCTGAGTGACTGATAATAGAGGCTTCTATACCCAAAGCGCTAATAAGAATTCTTCAACAGGCATACAAAAATAGCCATGCAATATCCGTAAAATTTTACCTTACAGGTAAAATATACCCGAAAAAATGGATATAACAAGTTAATTTTTTTGGAGAATAAAGAGTATAGTTTCTTGTTACTCATTAAGATATTTAATTTAGCGCCAATAGAAGTTATTTATATTACACAATGTCCACGGGCTCTTCCTATTAGGAAGAAATTAGGCTATCATAGGCGCCTAAATTGTAAGAGGAATTAGGTTATGTTAAGTATTCGTTTAGCCCGTACTGGGGCCAACAAACGCCCTTTTTATCATATTGTAGTTGCTAATCAACGCAGTCCTTTGAGCGGTCGTTACATTGAGCGTTTAGGCTTTTTCAATCCTATTGCTGCAGGTAAAGAAGTTCGTTTGCAACTTGATCAAGCGCGCGTAACTTACTGGCAACAACAAGGTGCGCAGTTATCATCGCGTGTACAAGAATTAGTGAAAAGTTTAAATAAAGTTGCATAATCAACCACTTATCACTATCGGCAAAATCACCGGCGCATTTGGCGTACGCGGTTGGGTACGCCTTGATTCTTATGCCGATCCTGCAGATAATCTCTTTAAGCTGAAAAATCTTCAGCTAGTTCATCATGATAAAATCCTGGCACTAAATTTGGATGCTCATCAAGCCCATCAGCACAATTGGGTGGCAAAATTTGTCGAATGCAATGACCGCGATCAAGCTCTAGCCTGGAAGGGAGCTTTTATAAAAGTTTCCCGGGAACAATTACCCGCGTTACCAGAAGGGCAATATTATTGGATGGATCTAGAAGGTTTGGAAGTTCGCAACCTTGAGCAACAATCCCTGGGGCATATCGACCATTTGTTCAATACCGGGGCTAATGATGTAATCGCTGTCAAACTAGATGGTAAGCAACATTATATCCCCTATGTACAACCGCAAGTGGTTAAAGAAGTGAATTTGGAAAAAAGGTATATGCTGGTGGATTGGGAGATTTAGAGTGCGCTTCGACATTATCACGATTTTCCCTGAAATGTTTGCAGCTATTACCGAGTATGGCATCACTCGCCGTGCGGTAACTGAACATCTAGTCAGCCTGCACTATTGGAACCCTAGAAATTACACTAACGATAACTATCAAAGCGTAGACGACCGTCCCTATGGAGGCGGTCCAGGCATGGTTATGCAAGTAGCGCCCTTACGCCAAGCTATCCAGCAGGCAAAGCAGGCCGATAGCTCACCGCCCTTAACGGTATACTTATCCCCACAGGGTAAATCTATCACCCAACAGCGTTTAGTTGAAATTCAGCAAACCAAACCACGTATAATATTAGTCTGTGGGCGTTATGAAGGTATTGACCAGCGTGTTATCGAACATGATATTGATGAGGAATGGTCGATTGGCGATTATG
>JBIOEC010000099.1:0-4827 GCA_044445645.1 Gammaproteobacteria bacterium
ATGGGATTATATACAACATCATAAACTATATCGGATAAACACATAATGACAGATTTAAAGACAGATACTCAAGATTTACTTAACGTGGTAATCCAAGCCCTAGAAGATCTAAAAGCCCAAGATGTGGTAATTTTAGATGTGCGCACCCGAGCTAATTTTACCAATTACATGATTGTGACCAGCGGTACCTCAACCCGGCATGTTAAATCAATTGCCGATGAGGTAGTAGAAAAAGCCAAACCCGCCGGATACCCTGCATTAGGGGTGGAAGGATATGCCTATGGTGAATGGGTGTTAGTGGATTTAGGTGATGTGGTAGTACACGTAATGCTACCCGCCACTCGAGAGTTTTATCACTTGGAAAAATTGTGGTCTATGGAAGAATAGAGGAATCCAAAGGATGAGAATTATGATTCTCCCCTTTGGGGCGTCGCGCGCAACATAGAAGAGCTGAAGAGTGAAAAAGTGAAAATATATCTGATAACCATTGGACAAAGCTTACCTAAATGGATTCAGGAAGGATATCATGAATATGCGAAACGAATGCCACCCGAGTGCACATTGGAATTGATTGAGTTGCCAGGAGTGAAACGTACCAAGGGTTATCCTGTGGCTAAAATAATCGCGGAAGAAAGCGAGCAATTAAAGAAGGCAATTCCTAAAAATTGTCATGTAGTAGCGCTCGATGAACATGGCACATTATGGGATACTATGAAACTATCTCAGCAATTAGTGCAGTGGCAACAGCAAGGACAAAATATGGCATTATTAGTGGGTGGTGCTGATGGTTTGGCAGAAGATTGTAAACGACTCGCCCAGCAGCTGTGGTCGTTATCACCCTTAACATTGCCGCATGGTTTAGTACGTATTGTGGTTGCAGAGCAACTTTATCGGGCATGGAGTGTATTAAATTGTCATCCTTATCACCGCGCGTAAAAAAACGCATTGCGCTAAAAGATCAAAACCAAGAACGCAAACTACTTGTGGTACGCGCTATTAGTGCTTTTGTGGTTATTGGGATTATTTTTGTTTTAATTAGCGCTCGGCTAGGCTATTTACAAATCGTCGCTCATAATAAATATACCACCCTCGCTGAAAATAACCGCGTCAAATTGGTCCCAATTGCGCCTAATCGTGGACTTATCTACGATCGGAATGGTGAATTACTAGCTGAGAATTTACCATCTTACAGTTTAGAAATTATTCCTGAGCGAGTGGATGATCTTTCCGCCACTATTGAAGCACTGAGTAAAGTCGTCAACATCAGCGATGAAGACCAAACTAATTTTTACAAAACCCTAAAACGCAAACGTCGTTTCCAGGGAGTTCCCCTGCGTTATCAACTCTCAGAAGAAGAGCTGGCGAATTTTGCTGAACAACGTCATCTATTTCCAGGTGTAGAAGTAAATGCGGGTTTGGTACGTAATTATCTCTACCCTGCTCTTACTGCACATGCGATTGGCTATGTGGGTCGCATTAATGAACAAGAAATGGAGCAAATTGATAAATCTAATTACAGTGCGACACAACATTTGGGTAAAGTTGGAGTAGAAAAACAGTACGAGGATCAATTGCATGGCACCGTGGGTTATCAACAAATTGAAGTGAATGCTGCGGGTAGAATTGTACGTATCCTAGA
Source organism: Gammaproteobacteria bacterium (assembly GCA_044445645.1). Classification (GTDB taxonomy): domain Bacteria; phylum Pseudomonadota; class Gammaproteobacteria; order JBIOEC01; family JBIOEC01; genus JBIOEC01. The sequence goes on from JBIOEC010000099.1 coordinate 1,640, forward strand.
ATATCATCCACCTCAACCCGGGGGTGATTTATATTTATCGCTAGATATTAATTTGCAACGTGTGGCTCAAACAGCTTTAGGAGAAAAACGTGGAGCAGTAGTTGCCATTGATCCACGTACCGGTGAAATTTTAGCCTTCGTCAGTAACCCTACGTTTAATTCCAATTTATTTATTCAGGGCATTGATTACCACAATTATCAAGAATTACGCGACTCTCCAGAGCGGCCTTTATATAATCGTGCGTTGGTTGGACAATACCCGCCTGCTTCAACAGTTAAACCGCTGATTGGTTTATATGCATTAGAAAATAATTTCATCACGCCCGAAAAAACCGTGAGTGATCCAGGATGGTTTCAATTACCGAATAGCAAGCACCGCTATCGCGATTGGCGAGCCCATGGCACGGTCAATATGTCTTCTGCCATTGAAGTGTCGTGTAATGTGTATTTTTACCGACTCGCGCAACAAATGGGAATTAAACATTTGAGTCAGTCCTTGATGCAGTTTGGCTATGGACAGCCCACCGGTATCGATATGCCGGGTGAAGGTAAAGGTGTAGTGCCTACACCGGAATGGAAGGAAGGTTTAAATGGCGAACCCTGGTATGCAGGTGAAACAGTGGTAGCTGGGGTTGGACAAGGCTACACGTTAGTCACACCTCTACAAGCCGCACATGCTGTAGCCACTCTGGCCAACCAAGGACAGAGAATGCGCCCACATTTAGGTAAAAAAATTATCTATCCCGATCAAACCATACAAGAGATAGCGTCTGAGGTTATAACACAAATTCCGATTCAGAATGAAGAAAATTGGCAATTCATGCAAACCGCCATGGAACAAGTGGCACATGGCAGCCGCGGTACGGCAACGGGAATTGGCCGCACCAGTCCCTACCGAATTGCAGGAAAAACGGGAACTGCGCAAGTATATAATTTACGTGGCAGCAAATACAACGAAAGTCGCGTAGCCAAGCATTTGCGCGATCATAAACTTTTTATTGCCTACGCTCCCGCTGAAGACCCAAAAATTGCTATTGCAGTTTTAGTAGAAAATGATGTAGGGCAAACGGTGATAGCACGTACCGTTATGGATTATTATTTATTAGGTCCTGAATATGTATATTAATGATCAAAAATTTTCGCAACGCTTACATATTGATATTCCTTTGTTGTGTGGTATAGGAGTGTTAATGCTGTTTGGTTTAATAATTTTATATAGCGCCGGCTCCGGAAGCGTCGAGTTGTTACAGAGACAATTAATTCGGTTGGCTTTAGCATTAGGGGTTATTTTATTATTCGCTCAAATTCCTCCAACCTATTATCGTACCTGGTCTCCCTGGTTATATGCTTTAGGTCTGGTATTATTAATCGCAGTAGCATTGTTTGGTGAGGTGCGCAAAGGCGGACAACGGTGGATTAATTTAGGCGTCACTACTTTTCAGCCTTCTGAGATTATGAAGCTGGCTATCCCCATGATGCTAGCTTGGTATTTAAGTACCAAAAAATTACCCCCACATTGGAAAGATTTACTGATAGCTTTTGTATTGTTGTTAATACCTGCTTTATTAATTATTGAGCAGCCTGATCTAGGCACTGGAATTTTAATTGCCGCTAGTGGTTTGTTCGTACTATTTCTTTCTGGGATTAGTTACCGTTTTATTTTTCTAGTCGCAGCTATAGCGGCTGCCAGTTTTCCTTTATTGTGGACTACCTTACATGAGTATCAGAAAAAACGGATTATTACCTTATTTAATCCAGAGCATGATCCTTTAGGTAGCGGGTATCATATTATTCAATCTACTATTGCCGTTGGTTCTGGCGGATTATATGGCAAAGGTTGGATGAATGGCACGCAGTCTAATTTGCAATTTTTACCCGAACGTTCCACAGATTTCATTTTTGCCGTTTATGGAGAAGAGTTTGGATTTATTGGTGCAATTATTTTATTGATAGTTTATCTACTAGTCATTGGCCGCGGTCTCTATATCGCCAGCCAAGCCCAAGAAACCTTCACGCGTTTACTTGCGGGCGGTATTACGTTAACATTTGCATTCTATGTAATTGTGAATGCGGGTATGGTGATTGGCTTATTGCCCGTAGTCGGAATTCCTATGCCATTGCTCAGTTATGGTGGGACCTCTCTCATCACACTTTCTGCTGGCTTTGGAATGCTGATGTCGATACAGACTCACCGGAAAATTTTATAAAGGACACTATAATGCAAGTAAAATATATTCTCTCATTAATCGCTCTGTGTTGCAGCTTTTCATTACAAGCCGCAACCTATGCAGACAGACCTGAAGTTCAAGTTTTTATCGGGGAAATGGCTAAAAAACACCAATTCGACCCTGACGAATTAGAAGATTTATTCGCTCAAGCCGAAAAACAGCAAAAAGTGATTGATCTCATGCAACGCCCGGCTGAAGGCAAACCCTGGTATAAGTATCGTCCTATTTTTGTAACACCTGATAGCGCCAAAAAAGGGGCTGAATTTTGGCGGCTTCACAATAAAACTCTTAATGAAGTACAAAAACGTTATGGGGTACCACCGCAAATCATCGTAGCAATTATTGGTGCAGAAACGCGCTATGGTACCAATACCGGTGATTTCCCAGTTTTTGATACCTTAACTACATTGGCTTTTGATTATCCACGCCGAGCACCGTTTTTTCGTGGTGAATTAGAACAATATTTATTAATGACCCGTGACGAACAATTACCCACGCTCTCCTTGAAAGGCAGTTACGCCGGTGCAATGGGGCCACCTCAATTTATGCCTAGTAGTTATCGTGCTTATGCTGTGGATTATGATGATCAAGGTCAGATTAATTTACTAGCTAATATGGACGATGCTATTGTCAGTGTAGCGAATTATTTTCATCGTCATCATTGGCAAACCGGGGGCACTGTTGCCGTACGTGCTAATGTTGAAGGTACGTCTTATAAAAAGTTGATCAGCACTGAAATGCGTGAAGGCACGAATGTTTTAAAACCACATAAGCCTAATATTCATATCAGCGAATTAAAAAAATATGGAATCACGCCTAGCTATCCAGTATCAGGCGATCCTAAAGTCAGCTTGATTGAGCTGGAAAATGAAAATGGTAAAGAATACTGGTTAGGGTTTAATAATTTTTATGTTATTACCCGTTATAATCACAGTAATTTATACGCCATGGCAGTATATC
>JBIOEC010000100.1:0-4746 GCA_044445645.1 Gammaproteobacteria bacterium
CCTCGTATCTACGAGTGATGATTCGGACCGGTCAATTGTTAGCGGGCATTGCCGAATCCGTGGGCTATCGGGTGGTGAGTATCGATTTGTTATTTTTATTAGTTAATGAATTAAGAGCGTTAGGTGAAGGTGATTACACTTTTATCAAAATGCTGGAATATATTGTTCTGGTCTTGCCCGAGCGTCTGTATTTTGTATTTCCCATGGCTAGTTTAGTGGGGGCATTATTAGGATTAGGATTATTAGCCGGTCACAGCGAATTAGTGGTTATGCGTAGCAGTGGTGTTTCACTCTTGCAAATCAGCTGGGCGGTATTGCGTGCTGCTTTGTTGCTGATCATTACCGTGACATTGTTAGGAGAGTTAGTAGTACCACGATCAATGCAGTATGCTGAAATGCTCCGCGAAAAAGCGGTATCCGGTAGCCAAACAGTGATCACCCCGCAAGGAACTTGGATCCGTGATGGAGCGGATTTTGTGCGTATCAAAGAAATTCTGATCACCGGCGAACTGATTGGGGTGATTCGTTACCAGTTTAATCAGCAACATGAACTATTAAGTTCCACTTATGCTACCCGCGCTGAATATAACACTGATCAGAATCTTTGGGTTATGCATGATGTAAAACAAACAAATATCAATGGACAAGAAACCCAGGTTTCCACATTCTCCACTTTGAATTGGCAGAGTGGCATTCAACCTCAGTTACTGAATATTTTGATTGAAGAACCGGAAAACTTATCTATTGTAGGGTTGGTGAATTATATCCATTATTTACAAGATAATCATTTGCGCGTACAGGAATATAATTTAGCCTTATGGAAAAAATTATGGCAACCTTTTGCTACCATTGTTATGGTGTTCATCGCGATTCCCGTAATTTTTGGTCCTTTACGTTCTGCTACGATGGGGTTACGTTTATTGACGGGTGTATTGTTAGGATTTGGTTTTTATATTCTAAACCAATTGTTTGGGCCACTAAGTTTAGTATATGCATCTTTCCCTGCACCGCTGGCTGCCAGTTTACCAAGCTTGGTATTTGCTCTAGGTGGGATTATCTTATTTAGACGGATTCGCTGATGGTATATAAATCAAATAAGGTCTGCACATTTTCATGGAGAAACTCATGCGTTTAGCCTTTGTTTTACACAATTATTTCCCTTATGGTGGTCTCCAGCGTGATGCTTGGCGAATTGCACAAGCGTGTAAAAAACAAGGGCATCAAGTGGAATTTATTACTATGGATTGGCAAGGTGAACAAGATCCTGAGATGCCAGTACATATTTTCTTGCAAAAACATTGGCTTAATTATCGGCGGTATCAAGAATTTGAAGACGAGATCCAACCGTTTATAGTTAAGCGACATTATGATGGAGTTATTGGTTTTAATAAAATGCGTGGTTTGGATTTTTATTATGCTGCTGATCCTTGTTTTGCTGCTACACAAGCGCAGCGCAAATGGGCAGCGTTTTATCGCTGGTTGCCGCGGTATCGCTATTTTTTAAATGTTGAAGCCGCTATGTGTGCCCCTAAAGCCAAAACGCAGTTATTATTAATTAGTCCGCAAGCAGCAAAAGACTTTAGAGAGTTTTATCATATCGATGAAACAAGATTACACTTTTTACCACCGGGCATTAGCCGCGATCGTTGTTGGCAGGCAGATAGCGTTCAGCGACGTATTGCCATGCGCGAACGTTTGCAGATTACGCCTGAACAAAAATTAATTCTTATGCTGGGTTCTGGGTTTAAAACCAAAGGTGTGGATCGAGGCATTCGCGCATTTTCTGCACTACCTGATGAATTACGTACTAAAAGCCGACTGTTGATAGTCGGTAAGAGCGATCCGGAAGTTTTCATGCAGCTAGCCGAACAGCTAGGAGTACAAGAGCAAGTTCAATTTATGTTAGGAAGTGATGAAGTACCTGATTTGTTATTTTCAGCTGATTTATTATTGCACACGGCGTATTTGGAAAATACCGGTACAGTTATCTTGGAAGCAATCGTGGCGGGCTTACCTGTGCTAGCAACAGAAAATTGTGGATATGCATTTTATATTGAGCAAGCCAAAGCGGGGGATATCGTACCGATGCCATTTTCCCAGCAATCATTAAATCAGAAACTTGAGACCATGCTAACTTCCGAAAAATATTCTGCGTGGCACGCGCACGGAATTAAATTTGGTCAAGAAGAAGATGTATACTCCATGCCAGAGCGCGTGGTAGAGCTAATTAATCGGTTACTTTAAATAATATGTATTTTCGTAGAAAATTTTATACAGATTTATCTAGCTCGGATCCTTTTGCAACACTGATGCAACAAGAAGGGCATATTTATCGTCAAGTAAAAGGGCGTAAGACAATTCGCTTCGTTTTGAATAATCAAGCCTACTTTGCTAAATTGTTTTCAGGAATCAGTTTTGCAGAGTTAATCAAAAATTTAATTAAAGGACAATGGCCCGTCGCAGATGTTTCTCATGAACGTCGCGCTTTAGAAATTTTATCCACTTTAGGTATTCGTGCTCCTCAGGTAGTAGCATATGGTAACGATGAAGCATGTCCATTACATCGACATTCATTCATCGTCATGCAAGCTGTTGAGCCAGCAATCAGTCTAGAAGAATATTTGCATGATTGGGCGAATAAACCATTAGCCATGCGGCGTGCCTTAATTAAGCGAGTAGCAGAAATAGCTAGGAACGTTCACGAAAATGGTATCAGCCATCGTGATTTTTATATTTGTCATTTTTTGCTAGAAACACCGCAGGGTGAACAGGCACTTACTCCAAATAATATCAATATATCTTTGATTGATTGGCATCGTGCGCGTTTTCAGCTCCCATTGCCTGAGCAATGGTTAATTAAGGATTTGGCTGCATTATATTTTTCCGTGATGTCGGCTTCACTCACCAGTAGAGATTATTTGCGTTTTTTGCAAGTTTATACCCAACAACCATTGCGCCAAAGTTTGTGCAACCCTATATGGAGAAAAGTTAAAAATAAAGCACAAAAATTATATGCCAAAACTTATTTCCCAAATAGCTTTTCTAAACATATTAAACTGGATCAAAAATGGAACTCTCCAGAACTAATGCGCGTGCTGAGCGATCCTGAGAGTATTTTTACCCGCGCAGAAGCGACCATTATCAACGAAGGCTTAAACTCTACCTTAGTGAAATTTAATGTGGATGGTCGCGATATTATCATTAAACGTTATCGGTGGAAGCAAGGATGGTATGGCTTGACGCGTTTATTTCGTCCTTCTCGAGCATCACGTAGTTGGAATTTTGCACAGGTATTATTAAAAAATAATATTGCCACACCCCACCCCATCGCTTTAGTCGAAAAACGCTGGGGTTATTTACGTCGTGATTCTTATTACATTATGGAGTATTGCGGAGGCAATTCATTAGGCAGTGTGATGAGAGAACTTTCTCCAGAAAGTGTTACTGGACAAGACCTATTTGCGCAGTGGCAAAAAATACATCAGCAATTACTCGAACTTAAGATTACGCATGGAGATACGAGCCATGAAAATTATTTGGTGACGCAGGATGGATTGAAAATTATTGATTTAGATACCATGCACCAACATTTTTTTGCATGGCGATTACAACGCCGGCAATTACGGGATCAAGAACGCTTTATCCATATATGGAGTAACTACATGGATAGAAATAAGGTAACATCTCAATAACGGGAGAATTTTTTTAGTATCGTCATTCCCGATGAGAAAATTTTTCTACGCAGCCTCATCTCCCAGAGGGAATCTAGTACTGAAATCTCTAGGAAAAACAGTACTAGGAGATAGGTGCTTCTGAGAGAGTTCTGCTCATCGGGAATGACGATACTAAAAAAATTCTCCCGTTATTGAGTAGTTACGTTACGAAAAAGTAGGTTTACTCTATAGGAACGCTACTTTCTTTCAATACTGTAAAAAATGCACCATTGCTGCGCAACACTTGTAATAGCAATACCTTAGAGTCTGGGGTTTTTTCCACCGCCTTTTTTAAACTACTCAAATCACTCACCGGTTGTTGATTTACGCTCACGATAATATCACCTGGCACCAATTGCGCTTGGGCTGAAGAGCTATCCGGGGTGATAGAAAAAACTTGTAGCCCATTAACATGACCATGCGCAGGCAAGTCTTGATCAATGCGTCCGAACTCTACTCCGGCTAATAATGGCGAAATTTGTTCCCATTGCGTGATTATGGTTTGTGGAGAAGCCATATTAAAATTAATATTTTGTTCTTTTTTATTGCGGATTAAAGACATAGACACCTCAGTATCAATGGGAACGAGCCCCAACATATTGCGCAATTGTGCAGAATCCTCGATTTTTTTGTTATTAACCGCTAATACAATATCACCAGGGCGTAAGCCAACTTTTTCAGCTAAAGAATCAGGGGCTACATAAGATATCAATGCACCTTTGGTAGTGTTGCTACCAAATAATGGTGCAATTTCAGGCGAAACGGGTTGAGCGATAACACCTAATAAGCCGCGTTGTACTTTGCCGAATTTAATGAGCTGCAACATAATACTATGTGCCATATTAATCGGGATGGCTAAACCTATGCCAATATTTCCAGGGCTAGCATGAGGAGAAAGAATAGCCGTATTAATTCCAATTAAATGTCCTTGTGTATCAACTAACGCACCACCTGAATTACCGGGATTGATCGACGCATCGGTTTGAATAAAGTTTTCATAACTATCAATACCTAAATTGGTACGACCTAATCC
>JBIOEC010000101.1:0-4677 GCA_044445645.1 Gammaproteobacteria bacterium
ATAGGTTTGAGTTTTGCATGCCAAGCGGTGTGGATATTTCCTTGGGTTTTGAAATAGGCGGTCCAGTCGATGGGCATCACGCTGACTCGTGTACTGCCATAGAGTAATATTTCTTCTAAACATGCAAATGCCTGCAAAGGCGTAAACGTTTTGCTGCCCAGAGGAGCTAAGGTCGCATCCTTCACACCTTCTCTAGCCGCATAACCAATCTGTGACCACGCGCCCCAGTTAATGCTCTGCGTTCTTAAGCCATGCTGACGGCGGTAATAAGCCAGGTTATCTAAAAAAGCATTAGCAGCAGCATGATTACTTTGCCCAGGTGTACCTAATAGAGAAGCCATCGAAGAAAACAGGACAAAGTGATCCAAAGGTAAATGTTGAGTCAGCTCATGTAGATACCAGCTGCCGAATACTTTGGGCTCTAATACAGTTTGATATTTATCCCAAGTTTGGGTCGGAAAGGTGGCATCTGCGAAAATATCTGCACAATAAAATACACCTTTTAATGCTGGAAATTCAGCCGTTACCATTTCCTGTAAACCCTGCTTGATACTGGCTTTTGATGTCATGTCCACACTAAACGCCATCACTTGCGCTTTAGGCTGCCACTCGATTTGCTTTTTCTCATACTCTTCATTGCTGCTGTGTCGACCAAAGAGTGCAATGTGTTGAGCTCCATGTGCAATCAACCAATCGGTGAGGGCCAATCCGATGCCTCCTAAACCTCCAGTGATAAGATAGGTTGCATCTGATTTGAATAAGAGTTTTTCTTCTTCTAATAAAAATATTATCTTGCCTATATGCTTAGTTTGCTGCATGTAATGAAAGGCAATCACAGCTTCTTGAATAGAAAATGGGGTTACGGGCAATGGTTCAATATAATGTTGTGCCAATAATTCGTTGATTTCTTTTAATAACCAGGAAGCTCTTTCTGGCTGTTCCAGAATAATTTGATCTAAGGCTACTATCTCATAATGAACATTAGGATAATGGACTTGTACTTGCTCGGTTGTCCAAATATTCGTTTTGCCAATTTCAAAAAAGTAACCACCGTTTGTCACCAGTGCTAAGCTTGCAGGAATAAAAGCACCTGTCAAGGAATTTAATACATAGTCTACCCCATGACCTGCGGTAAGTTCTTTGACTGTTTGAGCAAATGAAAGATCTCTTGAGTTCATTACTGCCTCTACACCCAATGATCTAACATACGCTCTTTTTTCTTCACTGCCAGCAGTGGCATAAATCTTAAGACCTAAATGTTTGGCCAACTGAATTGCCGCCGAGCCTATACCGCCCGTCGCAGCATGAATTAAAATACTTTGACCGGGTTTAGGCCAAGCACGAGAAAATGCTTCATACACAGTAGCAAATACTGTCGGAAGACCTGCTGCCTGCGCAAAACTTAATTGGGCAGGTTTAATTTGCAAAAACTCAGTACGACTCTTCGCCTGCGTGGCAAAGCTTTCTTGCGCAAAACCAAATACTTCAGCGCCTATACTTAAATGTTGAACATCCTTGCCTTTAGCAATTACTATTCCTGCACATTCAAAGCCAATATGCGAAACTGTATCTAAATACCGCCCTTGGCTTATCAATAAATCCTTGAAGTTAACCCCAGCTGCTTTGACTTGGATCAGTACTTCATTATCTAAGCATGTGAGCTCAGACATTGGCAGCAATTGCATATCTTGCAGCAAGCCTGTTGGGCTAGGGGTTAGCGCAAAATTGCTCGCAGGCCTGATTAGCAAGGCGCTTAAAGGCGATTTTTCCAAACGCCCCACATACCGAATACCTTGCCGCAAAGCGACTTGTAACTCCGCGTCATCCGCTAAAAGTTCATTGATAAGAAGCGCCCTATCTGTGTGTTCATCAATATCAATACAGCTGATTTTAAAAAGCGGATATTCGCGCATGAACACTTTGCTCATGCCCCATAAAATAGCTTGCTCAGGGTGTAAGCAATCATGATTCGTGACGGCTTGTGAAGATTGTGTGATTAAATGAATGCGCGGAATTTTATTAAATGACGCCCGGCCACAGGCTTGCAGAATTGTTAGGTAAGGTGCTACCCAATCTTTCAGTGCGACGATATCACTTTTATTCACATAATACACCACATCATCAAATGCCTGAGATGAAAAAATATTTGGCAATGTATCTGCGAGTTCTGTGTTAAGCTGCATTACCGTCACATCACCAATATTTGAAAACTGTTGTTTAAGTTTTTTATGCCCATGCTGCAATAAGAGCCATTTTCTTTGACTTTTATTTTCAGTTCTTTCTTTAACTGCCACCATGATGGCTGCTAGTTCTTGATCATATACACCAAGTTTGCCAAAGCCCGTTGCTTTCAACGCAGTTTGCCATTGTTTAGGCGTCATCAATGGATAATCGCGTTCATCATTAAAACGCCACCAACCTTCTAATAATCCAAAGGTTAAATCTAACCATGCCTTAGGTTGGATGCCTTCAAATAAACAGAGTACGCCCTTGGGCGCTAACACTTGATTAATATGCTTAAGTGTCTCATGTGTATCTCGGGTGGCATGCAACACATTGGCCGCAATGACGATGTCATATTCATTCGGCACAAATCCTTGCAGTAAAGGATCTTGCTCGATATCTAAAACTTGATAGTGAATAAATGGGTACTCAGTAAATTTTTCTTGTGCTTTAGCAAAAAAGCCAGCTGAAATATCTGTGTAGGTATAGATGACATCCGATTTTAAGCTTTTTAATACAAAACTCGTAGTACCCCCTGTGCCGGCCCCAATTTCTAAAATACGCACCGGTCTATCAGCAGCGGCTACTAAGGTTTCGATGACTTTCGCCACTAACGAATTTAAGTGTTGGCTAAAGGGCGATTGTTCATACAGTGTTGCCGCAGAAATTGCTTGCACATCAGCGGGGAATAATAAACCTAATGCCTCTTCTTGACCTAGCCAGATTTCCAATAATTGTGTGCCGCATCGGGATAATAATGTGGGCTCTATTTCACTCAACATAAGTGCTTGAGCTAAATGTTCAGCGATTTGCGTTTGCAGTATCTTTGCCTCGGGTAAGGATTGTAAAATCGTGCCATCAGCTTGCAAATAAGCATGTGAGACGAGAATATTCAAACACTGGTTTAATTGCTGATGATATTTGGCAACCACAGCAGGGGGGATAAACTTTCCCTGTACTTGCCAATTCACCCCCGCTTTGTGCAAAGCTAATAAAATATAATCAACGCTTAAGGTTTCAAGAAGTGTATTTAGTGTGTTGACGGCCGGCCTATCGATGTTAGAAAATATTTCTTCATTTGCTAATTTCCAGCTATGAGTTAAATCCCTCCAATCTTTCACATATGAGTGTTGTTGGCTCTGATGCACCCATGTTTTTATATGCCAGGTTTCATCGTAATACCACTGATGATAATCTTCTTGACCCAACAAATGCTCTAAGCTTTTTTGCTGTATGGCTCTTAGTTCTATATCCTTAATTCGAGCCAGACACTCACCTTCTAGGCTATAAACATTTATGCTGGAAAATTTCAGTGACGGTCCATCTTGTATTGCCTTGCCTTGGGCGTGCACAAGCACAGTGCTAGGTAAAGCATGATATAAAATCACTTCACCTATCTGGGTGGGCAAATAGGTTTTATTCTTTTCGCTGTTTAATAAAGTAGAAATTACTTGCAAACAGCCATCCAATAACGGAGGATAGACTTGGTAGCGACTATCCATGCTCTCATGTACAGTTAATACACCCAATGCATGCTCATGCCCATAGCGCAAAGATGTGAGGGTTTGAAATGCCGGGCCATACTGAATGCCTTGCGCACTTGCCCTTGCATAAAAATTTGGTATATTAACTTCTTCTGGACAAGCTCTTTCTATGTCAGCTAATGATGCTGATTTTTCAGGAACATAGCCGTGAATCAGTTTTTTTACTTTTAAGCGTGCATGTAATTGCCAGTTTTCTTTAGAATCTTGGCTATATATTTCTATCTCATATATGCCTTCACTATTAGTTATCAGCGATGTTTGTAATCGAAGAATCCCTTCTTGACTTAAAACCAAAGGCTGCTCAATCTTAATATCACTTAACGTCCAAGTATCTAAGCCAGGCATTCGATCATTTACGCTTAGATTTTTTGCTGCGGTTATTCCTAGCTCTAGATAACCCACACCTGGAAATATCACATGATGAAAAATCTGGTGGTCTTGCAAATATTTTAAATTATCTTCTTTTATATCTAGAATCTGTTCAAAAGTAATATTTTCATCTTTCGCATGTGCATTTAAACGGACACCTAATAAGGGATGAATTTCATCAGCTTCGATATGCGCTTTTCGTTTATACATTAATGCATTCGGCCAGTATCTTTGACGATTAAATACCGTTTTAGACAGCGCTTGTTTGACCTGGGTAGAATATTGCAGAGGCGCTTCTTCTAAAATAACGTGGGCATTTGTACCACTAAAGCTAAAACTACTGATACCCGCGCGACGCACATGTCCTTCTTGTTTTTTCCAAGCCAATGGACTTAAGGGAAGTTGTGCAGGTATTTGCGCAAGATCCATAATTTGCGGGTTCAATTGTTTAAAATGCAGGTGTTTGGGGATTTCCTCATGTTGTAAGGCTAAAAGGGTTTTGATGAAGCCGGCAATACCGGCAGCAGCTTCTAAATGACCG
>JBIOEC010000102.1:0-4602 GCA_044445645.1 Gammaproteobacteria bacterium
GAGCGCAGATACTATCAGGGCCACGTGAACCGTTAAGGTTTAGCAAAGGCCGAATATATGACTGCATCTCTATCTTTATTGGCTAAATTTGGGAGTAACCTCTTGCAATCCAGGCAGTGTCCATATATGACGCTGTTGATAATTTAGATGCGGTTGCCCTGCACTAAGTCTAGAGAATGAAGATTAATTTTATATTTGACCTATACTTTTAATGCGAACAAATGACCCGTTATCTAAATTGGTAATTAACCTGGGCCAATCTTAGTTGCATCAACCTGTCCTGTGGAACTCGCTGGAGGAGGTGCTGAAAAAATACTTCTATCTAAAATGCTAAGTCTTCTTGTAGCACCTGGCTCTGTCACATTTGGCGACGTAGAACTAGTGGAAGCAGGTGGTGTGAAAAGGGTAGGCGTAGTACTTTCTAAGGAGGGTAAAATACTCCCTCGTATAGGTGTGCTTTCTTTTTGGCGTACAACCCTATTCTGGCGCTGGTTGATATAAACAGCAGTAACTGAAAGTTGAGCAAAGGGATCATTTGCAGGTGGATCGGAATAGGAAATATAAGCGCTGCCTTTAATAGGTTTTATAGTAGCATCATCTTGAGTAATAGCTGTGATGTCTGCTTTTACTAATGATGCTTCAATTTTATTAAATGCTTTTCCCCAAGGGAGCTGAATATCTTTTATTTGTAGAGAAACAGATTGAGGGGTGACTAAGTGGTCATTAATGTTTGCATCTAACAAAGCATTATTAATTAATTGTCTGGCTTGAGGAGTATTTTCGACAGCGATATGAATGGTAAGTGTCATGGTTTAAGCATCCTGAAATATGTCAGATTAGAAACTCATTATAATTAAATTAATTAACTAAATCAACAAGGAGTAATCCATGTATGCAATGTTGCTTAAAAAGCAGGGGGATGCTCTGGAATATGTAGAGTTGCCGACTCCCCATCCAGGAGCAAACCAAGTACTGATTAAAGTGCATGCCTGTGGGATTTGCCGTACAGATTTACATGTAGTGGATGGAGATTTACACCACCCTAAATTGCCTATTATTCCAGGCCACCAGATTGTGGGTACGATTATAGAGTTAGGGGATGGAGTTAGTCATCTGCAAATAGGCCAGCGGGTAGGCGTACCATGGCTAGGCCAAACCTGTGGGCATTGTGGATATTGTCTAAGTATGCGGGAAAACCTGTGTGATGAAGCTCAATTTACAGGCTATCAAATAGATGGTGGTTTTGCTGAATATTGTGTGGCCAATGCGCATTTTTGCTTCCCATTACCTTCGCGTTATCCGGATGAGCAAGTGGCTCCTTTATTATGCGCTGGCTTAATTGGATATCGCTCCTTACGCAAAACTGGGAATGCTCAGCGCCTCGGTTTATATGGTTTTGGTGCTGCCGCACATATTGTCATTCAAGTGGCCCGTCACCAGGGGCGCGAGGTTTATGCTTTTACTCGCCCAGGCGATCTCCCTGCGCAGGAATTTGCTTTGCAGTTAGGCGCTAAATGGGCGGGTGGCTCAGATCAATCGTCCCCTGACTTGTTAGATGCGGCTATTATTTTTGCGCCCAATGGAGAGCTCGTTCCTACAGCATTACGCGCAGTAGCAAAAGGCGGAACCGTAGTTTGTGCAGGGATTTATATGAGCGATATTCCCAGTTTTCCCTACGAGATTTTATGGGGCGAACGCACGCTTTGCTCAGTAGCTAATTTAACTCGACAAGATGGAGAAGAGTTTTTAGCGCTCGCGCCGCAAATTCCGGTTAAAACCGAAGTACATACTTATCCTTTACGCAAGGCTAATGAAGCTTTACGAGATTTAAAAGCAGGGAACTTTACTGGCGCTGGGGTCATTGTGATCAGTTAAATTAGTGATAGCATTGGTGCTAGGTTGGGCACGTGCTTAAGAATGTTGCAGCGCACAATACCCTGAACAGAACTTATAAAATTGTGATATAATGAGTGTTTATTTATAACTAAAGTGTGAAGAAAATCTATGTTAAAGAATTTAATAATTTGGTTAGTTATTGCCCTGGTCCTAATGTCTCTATTTAGCAATTTTGGTGGAAATAATCTCGGGGGCGCTCCCGCTGTGAATTATTCTGATTTCCTCCAACGTGTGGATAATGGCACTGTGCAACGAGTGGTAATTGATAATCACACCATCACTGCCTATGATCGCAATAATCAGAAATTTGTGACTTATATCCCATTAGATGATCCTGGTTTAATGAGCGATCTGATTAAAAATAATGTAGCAGTAGAAGGTCAACCGCCTGCGCAGCAAAGTTTGCTCATGCAAATTTTCATAAACTGGTTCCCTATTTTGTTATTCATTGGCGTGTGGATATTTTTTATGCGTCAAATGCAAGGTGGTGGCGGTGGACGTGGTGGTGCATTTTCTTTTGGTAAAAGCCGTGCGCGTTTACTCACTGAGAATCAAGTGAAAGTAACTTTTGCGGATGTTGCTGGTGTAGAAGAAGCGAAAGAAGATGTAAAAGAATTAGTAGAGTTTTTACGTGAACCCAACAAGTTCCAAAAAATTGGTGGACGTATTCCTCGTGGTGTGTTGATGGTAGGTCCTCCTGGTACCGGTAAAACATTATTAGCTCGTGCTATTGCTGGCGAAGCCCGTGTACCGTTCTTTACTATTTCTGGTTCAGACTTCGTAGAAATGTTTGTGGGTGTGGGTGCATCACGTGTGCGTGATATGTTTGAGCAAGCTAAAAAGCAAGCGCCTTGCATTATCTTCATTGATGAAATTGATGCGGTAGGTCGTCATCGTGGTGCAGGCTTAGGCGGCGGTCATGATGAACGTGAACAAACTCTTAATCAGTTATTAGTGGAAATGGATGGATTTGAAGGCAACGAAGGCGTTATCGTAATTGCTGCAACTAACCGTCCTGATGTATTAGATCCCGCGTTATTGCGTCCAGGTCGTTTTGACCGTCAAGTTGTGGTGGGATTGCCTGACATTCGTGGTCGTGAACAAATATTAAAAGTGCATTTGAAAAAAATAACAGCAGCTCCAGATGTTGAAGCCGCGGTTATCGCACGTGGCACACCAGGTTTTTCGGGTGCGGATTTAGCTAATTTAGTCAATGAAGCAGCGTTGCTCGCAGCGCGCCAAAATAAAAACCAAGTAAGCATGGAAGATATGGAGTTGGCGAAAGATAAAATTATGCTAGGCGCGGAACGTCGCTCTATGGTTATGACTGAAGCTGAAAAGAAATTAACGGCTTATCATGAATCTGGACATACTATTGTAGGATTGTTGGTGCCAGAGCATGATCCCGTTTATAAAGTAACGATTATTCCACGTGGCCGTGCATTAGGCGTAACAATGTATTTACCCGAGCAAGATCGTTACAGTTATAACAAGTTACGTTTAGAGAGCCAAATCTCTAGCCTATTTGGTGGGCGTTTAGCCGAAGAGTTAATTTTTGGTAAAGAGTATGTGACCACGGGCGCTTCTAACGATATCGAACGTGCAACAGAGATTGCCCGTAAAATGGTAACGAGATGGGGCTTGTCAGAAAAATTAGGACCATTAACTTATGGGCAAGAAGAGGGTGAAGTATTTTTAGGTCATTCTGTGACTAAACATAAAGAATTCTCTAATGAGACAGCCAGTACGATTGATCAAGAAGTGCGTTCCATTATTGACCGTAATTATCAATTGGCTAAGCGTCTGCTACAAGAAAATATGGATAAGCTGCACGCAATGGCGGAAGCGCTAATCAAATATGAAACCTTGGATAGCACGCAAATCAATGAGATTATGCAAGGACGTGAACCCCAACCGCCAGTAGGCTGGGATGATAAATCTTCAGGTGGAACGCCGACTACGCCTAACGCAACGGAAGAAAAAACTTCCTCAACGGGTTCTACAGGTACGGCGACCTCCACAGCATAACTGAAAAATAAAGCTGCTTTTTGGTGAGGGGCGACTACTGGTCGCTCCTACACTAATGAGTTTTCTAAGAAGCCAACAGCGACACAAATCTCCCACCTAATTCATGTGCACGATCCGCCAAATCGCCAGTCCAATCCAGCATTGTATAGAGGGTCAAAACATCCACTGGATAAAGTTCATGTTCTAGGCTCAGCAAGACATTGCGTGCTTGAATTTGTAATTGATCGGTTTCATTTTCCAAACGATCCAATTCAATAATCATATTTTGCAGATATTCAACAAATTTTGATTTTTGATTGGGTTTAGCTAAATCTTCCAGATGATTAACCAAAATATAAGATTGATAAACAGCCTCAATACTTTTATTTAACATAGGAAAGTATTCAATAGCTAAACTGGGAGGTAAATATAATTGACGGCCGATGACTAAACCGGTGATGGCTTGCGCTTTATTCGCGATTTGGGTTTGCAGCTGTAATAAACGTAATATCTCTGAACGCTTTACCGGTGCAAATCGATCTTTAGTTAATTGCTGTCCAGCAATTTGCTGCATCTCACGTGCTTGATGAGTAAATTCTTTAATTTTCTCACGTTGCTCCAGGGCGTTATCCCAGTTTTCTTGCAACACTTCATTAAAAAAATCCAGCAAGATTTGGCTACTGGAATACACCACATACA
>JBIOEC010000103.1:0-4545 GCA_044445645.1 Gammaproteobacteria bacterium
GAGTAAATAGCGCGCTGAGAATGCTGAGCTTAAGGGTTCAGGCCCCAGTTTGGCGAGCAAAGGATGTTGCTGCGGTGGCTCTGCGGTCCAAAGTACGCATCCAAAGCGGCGTGGATCATTTAAACGCACTGTCACCTGATGCCCAAATTCCCATTCAAGATGGTCGTGGGCTTGTAGCGGTGACCCAGGATCTACAATGCGCATTTTGCCGGACATGCCTAGATGAGTAATGAGAGTACCGCGGGAAAATTCCCAAAGTAAATATTTCCCCCGGCGTGATAAACCTAGCAAATGCTGGCCAACCAAGATCTTTGCCAGTCCTTTTGGGACGGGCCAGCGCAATTGTGGATGATGAACTTGAACTTTTGTCACAACTTGACCTACAACATGAGGTTCCAATCCACGACGGGTAACTTCTACTTCTGGTAGCTCTGGCATAGCATGGTTCTATATCAATTTTAGGGATGGACAAGTTGCAAAATGATTTCATATTCTTGCGGTGAAATGGGCGTTATGGACAGACGATTGCCTTTACGTAATACCCACATGGACTCCAAACCGAAGGTGGCGCGCAACTCGTAAAGTGTAATTATACAGGGAAATTTCCTTATAAACTTCACATCTACTCGATACCAGCGCGGCTTGGGCGCATCGCTTTTGGGATCAAAGTAAGGGGAGTTGGGATCAAATGCGGTGTCATCGGGATATCCCGATCGGATCACTTCAGCCAAGCCTGCTATACCGGGTGTGGCGCAATTAGAATGGTAAAACAAGACGCGATCGCCTTGGTGAATTTCATCCCGCAGCATGTTTCGTGCTTGATAATTTCGTACACCTTCCCAAGAAGTGACTTTATTTTTTTGTAAATCGTCTATACTAAACACTTCTGGTTCAGATTTCATAAGCCAAATATGCGACATAATAAAATTCCTTTAAAAATTTCTGTTATACCGTATGGTTTTTTGGAAACAAAACCAGTACAATTTTCTGTTCTTAAAAGTGCCACTGCTTACAAAGGAGTGTATCAGCGTGCGAAGATATAAACCAGACATTTTAGTTCTATTGGCTTTGATTTTTGGGCTGGGGTTAGTTGTAACCACTTACAGCCAAGAATTACTGTCCAGCCGGATTAGTTATTATTCACCTGCACTAGAGACTTTTCAGGATAGTAATCCACGCTGAAAGTAGCATGAATTACTCCTGGTTTTTGCGCGGTGCGTAAAGTATCAGCCAGGATAATAATTTTGCTCGGTAAGGATACCGTTCAGAGGAATATCCCAGTCTACATGCGGTAACAGAGTGACTTTTTGACACTCATAGGCAATGCCCAATAAAAATGGGCCGGCGGATTCCTGTTCCTTTTTAAAAGCAAAGGTTCGATCATAATAACCTCCACCCATTCCCAGTCGATGTCCCTGTGGATCAAATCCAACAAGTGGGACGCAAACCAAATCCAGATTTTCAGGTGCCCATAATTGAGGTTGCTTCGGTTCTAAAATTCCCAAATGGTTTTCTTGCAACTCATCACCTAGATGATAGGCGCTAAATAGAAGTTGTTTACTAGGGGTTAACATTGGAAGATAATAATTTTTTTCTGCATAGATGGAAAAAAGCGGGCAGACATCTACTTCATTATCATTTGATAAATAAACGGCAATTTGCTGATATTCTTTAAAAAAGGGTAACTTTGAAAGTTTGTTAACAATATTTAAGGATGCGGAAACTCGAAACTCATAAGATAAGGCTTGTCGATGCCTGCGTAGGGAGTGACGTAATTCTGCTTTGGAACTCATAAAAAAAGATATAGTAAAATTTAACGGGTGGGTATATGAAACTTGCAGAAAGTTTCTTTCTATTACAAAAGGCTATTGCAAAAGGAACAAAAAAATAAGTATTCTCCACCTTGCCGTTGCTAACTATGCGCCTTGAACCCTACGGTTCAAGTGGGAGTCAGGAGTAACGTTTCAGGCTTCCGGGTAATTGCCTCTTTCGCAAGAGGTAGACTCGGCATGCACAACGACGTTACGGTAAGATTCCCATAGTCTAAAAAGTATCGGCTCAAGACCTAATGGTTAGCTCGCGGGCCGGCAGAGAACACCTATAATTATATTAGCATGACTAGGCTTTTTTTACCAGAATTTTTCAAGTTTTTAATCAGGGATGACCAGTAACCAATAGCTTATAAGTAGCTATTATCAATGAATAAATCTTGGTTACTCATAGACTCTTTCGGAGAAGACTTTTCTGTTTTGAGTTGATCAGCCAAATTATTAATAGATTGTTGGCGCAAGGTTAATAACTCATGTGCGATATTGAGTGCGGCAATAATAGCAATGCGATCTAAATCTGTAGTTTTGCTGGTTTGACGAATTTCACGCATTCTTTTATCTAGAAAAGATGCTGCTACCAGCAAATCGGCTTTTTCTTCTTCTGGACAAACCACGGCTAATTCTTTATTCAGCACATGGATATTAACCAGCTTCTTTTTGTTCATGGGGTACCTCTATTATGATGTAACTTGATTGTATTGATCTTTAATGACAAATTCAATGATAACAGCAATCTCTCAGCAGTTCCCGGCGAATGCTCGCCAGGAACTGCTTCCTTGTTTTTTATGTGGCTTGCGGCAGAGCCGCAAGCCACAGTCAGGGGAAAGAATCGCGATTCTCTCCCCTGACAACCCCTCATCGCGTGAAGTATTTCAGCAATCTCTCAGCATTTTTGCCTAATTTCACATTCACCGGGAATCGCTGGCAATCTCTTACAAAAAGTTGTTGGCCATAGCTTTCTGGCGTTTATCGCCCATTGCAAATGATCTCGGGATATCATACTTATTTTGTAGGTAGCACAACGCTAGGCTGCTCAAAACGGCCATCCCTCCATTTTGTGATCATAATTTTAACACTTACCAAGATTTTCGTCTGGAATTGCTTTATAATTAAACATCATAGACGCGACACATAATAAAAAGTATTATCTCAAGAAGTAAAAGGATGCTAGGCATGGATAAACTCCCAAACTATCAACACGTCAGTGACTTGTTATTAGAGAGCCATATTTTTATAGAACCTGCACAAGCACACGGTCTATTATGTGGTTTATTAGTATGTAACCCTAATACCCGTGTGGAAAGTTGGGTTATGTTGACCAGTGATGATGAAAAACTATGGAATAAATTACCCGCCGAAACTCAACGCGAGTTTACGTTAATATATGATGCTTCGGTAAAAGAATTGCGTGATCCAGATTATCGTTTTGAACTCCTGTTGCCTCCTGATGAAGAAATGATTGCAGAACGCGCCCATGCGATTGGTTTATGGTGTAAAGGTTTTGTGACTGGAGTAGAAGAGTATGGAAATTATTTAGGTGGTTTGCTTGGAAAAGCACAAGAAGATGTGGAAGAAGCCTTGAACGATTTGCAAGCGATCGCGGAAGTAGACCATAAAGTGAAAGCATATGAAGAGCAAGAAAAAGCGCTCACAGCCGTGATTGAATATGTGCGGATTGCCGTATTACTGGTACAGCGAGAATTATCTGAAAGCTTCGCGCAGCAAGAGATCCTAGGCAAAACCATACATTAAATACTTATGCAAATCTACCACCAACGACGTCAACAATTAGCCCAGCAATTATTGCCAAATAGCTGTGTAATTATTCCGTCCGCGCGTGAAACTTTGCGCAATGGCGATACGCATTATCCCTTTCGGCAAAATAGCGATTTTTATTATCTAACCGGATTTTCCGAACCCGATTCATTTGCCGTATTGCGCACGCGTCAAACAGGTGAAATGGAATATATTTTATTTGTGCGTCCAAACGATGTGCAGATGGAAATATGGAATGGTAAACGTGCAGGCTTAGAAGGCGCCTGTGCAGAGTTTGGTGCGAATACAGCTTATTCAACTGCAGAGTTTATTACAAAATTGCCAGAGTTATTACGCGACCAGCAGCAGATTTATTATCCCTTTGGTCATTATGCCTGGTTTGATGAACTGTTCTTGAAAGAAATAACCAAGTTACGCGAAGCTAGAATGCAATTACCTGCACATGTTCACGATCTGCATGCCGTACTCAGTGAATTGCGGTTATATAAAACGTCAGAAGAAATTGGCTTAATGCAACGTGCATCTGATATCAGCGCGCAAGCACACATTCGTGGTATGCAGATCTGCAAGCCAAATATGTTTGAGTATGAATTAGCTGCAGAATATTTATATTATTTTACGAAAGAAGGTGGAATGGGTGCTGCATATCCTTCTATCGTAGCAGCAGGAGCTAACGCGTGCACGTTGCACTACACAGAAAATTGCGCACCCATGCAGGATGGGGATTTAATCTTAGTGGATGCCGGAGCTGAATATCAGTATTATGGTGCGGATATTACGCGCACCTTTCCGATTAATGGACGTTTTTCCGCAGAACAACGCGCAGTGTATGAAATTGTTTTAGCCGCGCAAGCGGCCGTCATCGCAGCATTGAAACCAGGTATTCCATTTGTTACTTCACAAAATATTTGCACGCGAGTCATTACAGAAGGCTTAGTTA
>JBIOEC010000104.1:0-4517 GCA_044445645.1 Gammaproteobacteria bacterium
GTGTAAAAAAGTGGGAACTAAAAATTAGTATGTCACATATAAATAATATTCTACCAGGCTCCCGTTTGCGGCAAGCGTTGGCGAAGCATTCCCCTTTACAAGTTGTCGGGGTTATCAATGCCTATTGCGCTCTTTTAGCCGAGAATGCAGGCTTACCAGCATTATATTTATCTGGAGCGGGTGTAGCCAATGCCGTGTATGGGTTACCCGATTTAGCTTTAACCACTTTGACAGAATTAGTTGCAGAAGCCAGAAAAATTACTTCTGTAACTGAGTTACCTTTAATCGTAGATGTAGATACTGGATTTGGTAATGCCTTAATGATTGAACGTACGGTGAAAGAGTTATGTCGGGCAAATGTAGCGGGTTTGCATATTGAAGATCAAGTTGCTGATAAACGTTGTGGTCATCGTCCGAATAAACGAGTAGTAGAAACCGAGGAAATGGTAAATCGTATTCGTGCAGCAGTGGCGGCTAAACCTTATGCTGATTTTGTAATAATTGCGCGAACAGATGCAGTGGCGGTAGAAGGATTGGAGGCTGCAATTAAACGTGCACAAGCTTATGTGGCAGCAGGAGCCGATTGGATTTTTGCCGAAGCGGTAACTACGCTGGCAGATTATCAGATTTTTTCCCGTGCGGTAGCAGCGCCTATACTAGCGAATATTACTGAGTTTGGAAAAACGCCGTTATTTACCCGCGCCGAGTTGGCCAGTGTAGGTGTGCAAGTGATTTTATATCCTCTCAGTGCTTTTCGTGCAATGAGTAAAGCAGCGTTAGCCGTTTATCAAACCATTCATGAGCAGGGTACGCAAGCTTCCATGATTGAAAAAATGCAAACGCGCGCTGAACTCTATCAGCTGTTAAATTATGAAGAATTAGAAAAAAAAACCTAGGAGAACAACATGAACGAAACTTATAGTCCAGGATTAGCCGGTATTATTGCAGGAGAAACCGCAATTTCAACTGTCGGTGCCGATGAACAAGGTTTGCACTATCGTGGCTATCGCATTGAAGATTTAGCGGAACATGCTGTATTTGAGGAAGTTGCACATTTATTAATTTATGGGCATTTACCTAACGTGGCAGATTTGGAACATTACCAACATTTATTACGTAGCCTTGAAGCGTTACCTGCACCTGTATGCCGCATGCTAGAACAATTACCGGCACAAACGAATGGAATGGATATATTGCGCACCGCATGTTCAGCATTAGGCGCATTGCAACCGGAATCTGACACGAATGATGCAATACAAGTGGCAAATAGCTTATTGGCAAAAATTGGGGGTATGTTGTTATATTGGTACTATTTTAATAAATATGGCACGCAGCTGGATACTCAAACTAATGATTTAACTTTAGCGGGACATTTTTTACATATGTTACATGGTCGTGCGCCCTCAGCTGTAGAGGTGCGAGCTTTAAACGTATCGTTGATTTTATATGCTGAACATGAATTTAATGCTTCTACGTTTGCCGCGCGCGTTTGTGCGTCTACTCGTTCGGATATCTATTCATCCATTATTGCAGGAATATGCACCTTGAAAGGACCTTTGCATGGTGGTGCAAATGAAGCTGCAATGTTATTTTTACAGCAGTTTACTTCGCCTGAACAAGCGGTAACTAAAGTAAAGAAAATGTTGGCGAATAAAGAATTAATTATGGGATTTGGTCATCGCATATATAAAGTCTCGGATCCACGTACTAAAATTATTAAACAATGGGCGCAACGTTTAGCAGAAGAAAAACATGATTTTACGTTGTTTAAAATTGCTGAAGCAATTGAACAACTGATGTGGCAAGAGAAAAAAATATTTCCAAATTTAGATTTTTATAGCGCCTTAGTTTATCATTTTTGCGGTATTCCAATTGAAATGTTCACGCCATTGTTTGTCTTAGCGCGTACTACTGGTTGGGTTGCACATATTTTAGAACAACGTGCGCAGGATAAATTGATTCGCCCGAGTGCGCTGTATATTGGGCCAGAAGTGAAAGAATATAGGATTCTAGAAAAGCGATAAACCATCTATTAATTAGAGGTCATCCCGCGGGAGCCAGGCAAAATCCAACATTTTGCCTGGATTTCGCAGACCCTCCATGGGATGATCAGCATGAGGTAACATTTAAAAAATCATGATCCAAACTGAAAACACACGTCCAGATCCCGATCATTTATTACAGCAACTCGCTGATTATGTAATTACTCCACTAGAAATCAGTGACCTTGCCTATAAAACTGCACATTATTGTTTATTCGATGCTCTGGGTTGCGCAATAGCAGCACTGAAATTTCCGGCCTGCACACGCTTATTAGGCCCAATTGTTCCAGGTACTCATGTTCCTATCGGAGCCCGTGTTCCCGGTACAGAATATGTGTTAGACCCGGTGCAAGCCGCATTTAATATCGGCACAATGATTCGTTGGTTAGATTATAACGATACTTGGCTTGCTGCAGAGTGGGGGCATCCTTCAGATAATTTAGGTGGAATTTTAGCTGCCGCAGATTATGTTAACCCATCTCTCACTGTACGTGAAATTTTGCAGGCCTTAATTAAAGCGTATGAAATTCAAGGTGTACTCGCCTTAACGCATAGTTTTAATGAAATCGGTTTAGACCATGTGATTTTAGTGAAGCTTGCCAGTACGGCTTTAGTTACGTATTTATTAGGCGGTACGCGAGGGCAAATTATTGATGCACTTTCTCAAGCTTGGATAGATGGACATAGTTTACGCACTTACCGTCATGTACCCAATACCGGACCCCGTAAATCTTGGGCGGCAGGTGACGCAACCAGTCGCGCAGTACGGTTATCTATGTTGACCTTACTAGGTGAACCGGGTTACCCCAGCGCATTGACTGCTCCTAAATGGGGATTTCAAGATGTTATATGGCGCGGTCGACCGATAGAACTATCGCAACCTTTAGGTACTTATGTGATAGAAAATATTCTGTTTAAAGTACGCTATCCGGCAGAATTTCATGCGCAAACGGCAGTAGAAGCGGCTATTCAACTGCATCCTCTAGTTATGCAGCGCTGGAATGATATCCAACAGGTCAAAATTTGGACACAAGGCGCTGGCATGCGAATTATCAATAAAACTGGACCACTGTATAATGTGGCAGATCGTGATCATTGTTTACAATATATGGTGGCAATTGGTCTAATTTATGGTAAATTAGGCGCTGAGGATTACAGTGATTTAACTGCCGAAGATAAACGAATCGATTCTTTGCGTGCATGTATGCAAGTAGAGGAAAATTCGGCATATACCTCGAACTACTATGATGCGCAAAAGCGCGCGATAGGAAATGCGGTGCAAGTTATTTTTACGGATGGTACCGAGAGTCCTGTAGTTGAAGTAGAATATCCCATTGGGCATAAAATGCGTCGCAACGAAGCCTGGGAAGAGTTAGAAGAAAAATTTTATCAAAACATTGCTGGGCATTATCCAGCGCAGCGAGTCGAGCAATTAATGAATTTGTTGCAAGACCGCGAACAAGTTTTGCCTCTTAAGATAGGAGTTTTTTTAAGTAGCTTTTAATGTAACTACTGACCCTGTGGAGAGGAACCTTGATATTTTGTCGAGGTTCTCCAAGTTTATTGCTGGGGAGCGCGAGTAGTTACAATTAATGTTTAAGTAAACAAGGAGAAAGTATTATGTTACGGATCAACAAAATAATCACCAGCATTTCTTTATCTTTATTCAGTCTTAGCGCTTTAGCGTATCAAGCAATCGATTTAAATATAGGTCGAAGCGTGGCATTTGGCTATTCCACCAATTTAGATGTACGTGGCTTTGGCATGTATGCTAATGGTCTTTGGGGATTGGATCATGATAATCGTTTATTCTCCCCAGGAGTACGTTACAATATCCTACCGCGTACTGATCAATCTTTCCTAGATAGCGTATTTGTTAACGCCAGCGGTTTTTTTGCTAAACTAGGCGAATACGATGATGTGGATGTTAATGCGCTAGTTTTAGGCGGTGGTGCGCGGTTTAAACTTTTGGATGAATATTCATTTATCGAAAAACCCGTATTTTTAGCGGCTGGCATTAGTTATGCTCCTCCAGCACTTACTTATAGCTCGGGCGAAAATGCAACGTATTGGTATGCCCGCGTTGAATATCCTATATTTACGCAATCGTTAGCCTATATAGGTTATCGCCAAATTACGGCAGATATTAATGATAATGGCAACAAAGTTGAGAATGCTAGCATCGATAAAACTGCGTTTATTGGGATTCATTATGTGTGGTAGGTTAAACCTACTTTAACTACGCAGTCACTCGATTTCTTAAAGAGGGCGGAGCAAAGCATTCAGGATGCGCCTGTTTCTGTTGGCGCTATTTACCCAATTGCACACCGGAAAACGTAGGGGCATCTATTATCCTAGAAAAGGCAGTTGACATATACTGTGAACGCTACATGAACTTCTCCCAAAACACTGCAACTCAGAAGTAGGAAAAATCAGCTGTAAAACTTCCGCAAAAAATAGTATAATTAAATAAAC
>JBIOEC010000105.1:0-4507 GCA_044445645.1 Gammaproteobacteria bacterium
ATTATTAAAATATTGTTATTAATTTTATTCACAGGGATAGGTGGTAAATTGTATCGAGGAGTACCTGTGAAAACCATCGCAATCATTGTTGGAACACGCCCAGAAGCTATAAAATTGGCTCCTTTGATATTAGCGTTACAAAATGAGCCTGAAATAAAATTACATATTATTGCCACAGGCCAGCATCAAGAATTAGTTACCCAGGTTTTTAATTTATTTGGCATCCAAGCAGATGTGAATTTGCAAGTGATGCGGGAGAATCAATCCTTATCTGATCTAACGAGCCGGCTATTATCCGCCATTGAGCAGGAATTCAAAAAAATTCAACCAGATGCAGTGGTAGCACAAGGCGATACTACTAGCGTGCTGGCGAGTGGTTTAGCCAGCTTTTATAATCGTATCCCATTTTTCCATGTCGAAGCTGGATTACGCTCTGGAGATATCGATAGTCCTTTTCCAGAAGAAGCGAATCGCATTATTGCGGGAAGACTTGCCGCGCTACATTTTGCCCCTACTGTAGTGGCTCAGCAGAATTTATTACAAGAAGGTGTGGCAGAAGAAAATATTTATATAACCGGTAATACAGTAGTGGATGCATTGCACTACATTGCTAAGCGCGCTAAGTTGTCTGCACAGCTACTTGAATTGAACTTGCCTAAAGATAAACGTGTAATTCTGGTTACTATGCATCGCCGGGAAAATTTTGGCAAAAATATGCAGCAGATGTGTTACGCGCTATTAGACTTAGTCAAAATATTTCCAGATGTACATTTTGTGGTTCCCATACATCCTAATCCTAACGTTCGTTTTATAGTGGGAAAAATGTTAGTAAATCAGCCGCAAATCACTTTATGCTCCCCTCTTGATTATCAAGCTTTTGTAGCTTTGATGCAGCGCTCCTATTTTGTCTTGTCTGATTCAGGTGGAGTACAAGAAGAAGCTCCTGCGCTGGGAAAACCGGTATTGGTGTTGCGTAAGGAAACTGAAAGAGCGGAAGGGATTTTGAGTGGAGCAGCAAAGTTTGCGGGTATTGAGCGCGATACTATTGTTAGAGAAGTGATGAAACTTTTAATTGACCATAAAGCTTATACCAAGATGTGCAATAATACTTTGCTATATGGTGATGGTTTGGCTTGTACCCGAATTATTAATGCCATGAAAAATTCGCTTGGCCTTATTGTTGCTCCATTACCTGCAGAAAAGCTACACTTAATCGCGCATGCCGCTTAGTTTATATTTATACATTTTAAACTTGCAACTTTATATTCTGTGTCATTAAGCCCAATGTAGAAATTGTCTCGCTCTATGCATGAAGGATTGACTGTCAGAATAAGGTGGTGGTGGACCCGCGTTTGGGTTGTTATCAACAATTTCCAGTTCTGGCTGCATCATCTGTAATTCAATCGTTGCTTCTCTCTCTTTATCAGGTAATAACGCTGCTGATGAGGATGCGGAAGCTGATGTGCCAGATCCGTCGACTTGTTTGGATAAACGTTGTTCAATAAATGTTTGGGTGTTTCGTTGAGTGGAATTGTAATCGGCAATAACTTTTACTGCAGTCGCTTCCATTACTTCTTTTGTAACGTGCTTTAATGAAAAATCTAAGCCTTTGCCTGTCATATGGTTAAATAGAGCATCAGTCGCTAACGCACCTAGCAATCCGCGTATTTGTGGTGAATATGTGAAGCCTCTTTTGGTAAATTCATTTTTAATATCTGCTGCCAGTCCTACCAGAGAGCTACCATAGAAACTGAAATTCCGCCGTCCTAAAAAATCACTATTTTTAGACATTACTCCTAGTAAAAATGCTTTATCGAAGGGATGCTTTTGGGCTTTTATTAATATATTAGCTTGTCTTAGTCTATTGCCCAAATTGGTGAGTAGTATGGTGGCTAAAATTGAAGCCACAGTAGTAACAACAGGTATGTACGCTGTAGGAGATGAAGGTGGAGGTGGCGCGTAGGTGGATGTTGAGGTGGGGGAAGAGGATGGTGATCCTGATGGAGACAAAGTTGAAGTTATTTTTTCTAGTAAAGTGATTAGCACTCCATAAGCGCTTTGCCCTGAATCATCCAAAACTGTAATATTGAGTACTACAGGTCCTTGGGTAGCGGTTAAATTTATGCCAAGTCCTTGCACTATTTGAGTAATGAGTCCTGTGTCGTTACCCGAAATTTGTGACTCGCAAAGTGAAAGAGTCACTACATTGGTGGTATTGGCTGGGAAATTAATTGAACCAGCGCTACAGGGGATGATTTCTACCAAAACTTGAGTGGTAATATTCGAATTACCATAATAATCGGTAGGAATAATAAATAGAGTCTTCCCAAAATTTAATAAATCAATTAATCCATTATTTGCAACAACAATATTTGGGCTAGGAGCAATATAGCGAGTGGTTTGCGTAAAAGCAGGTAACGTTGCTCCTCCTACTGATGAGGTGCGATAACTAACAGCATCTACAATTAAATCATTTCCTAGGTTTACTTTTACAACTTTTCCATAGGATTGTTCACCCAGAATATTATCGCTATTTACGATCGATGCTTCACCTGCTATGCCGGGAAGTTCTGTGCCTGTCAACGTATAGGATTTGCGCCAAACATCCCAATTATTTTCATCTGTTGAATAAGATTTTGAATGTCCGACTATGGTAATAATGCCGCTGGGAGAAATGGCAATACTGGGTTTCTCTAAGCCTGTAACGCCCAAATCATCTAAACCAAATAACGGATTACCGTTTACATCATAAGCATATAAAGAGGCCGTATTGTCACCGTTTTCCCATACTATCACTTCTTCGCCATTAGGTCCTAAAGCCACTGCGGAAAAATCTTGGTAAGCACTTGGATTGACTTTAGGCGTGATGAGGGGCCCTCGAATGGGATGATTGTTACTATCAAAGGTGATTGTGGTAAGTACGACTTGTGCTGGGGTTACTCCCGCGTTGGTCCAGGAAACTAGTAGCTTTTGATTATTTGAGATAGCAGACGGGTTGTCCTGGGTTCCAGTTAATCCTGAGCTCAATAGTAAAGTGCTTTGTTGTGCTTGCGGGTAGAGTACAATGCCTTCAGTGCCGGTACCTGTTTCAAATGAGGAGGCGATCACAAGAGTGTGGTTATTTGGGCCTGGAACTGGAATGGCTTGGCTTACATTGATCGCTTCATCTACATTGATTTCAATAGGTTGCGTAGTCAGTGATTGTCCGGTTAGTGAGACTGCGGAGAAATAAATATTAGTGTAACCACCGGTTTGTAAGGCTTGGTATGTGATTCCAAAGGCTCCAGCGGCAGGTACGATAGTGCTTCCATCGGGTAAAAGAGTTCCCGCTGGCAGGTACGTTGTGGCACAGGATGATTGTTCTACGTTGCCTAAATTAGCAAATACATCTTGAACTACGACATTGCCAAAAGGATCGGCAATCGTAAATTCCACATTACTTGCGCTAATGTGGGAATCTGGATTTTGGTAATTAGTCATGCAGGTAAGACGGGTTCCATCAGGTGCTGCAGCTGCAAAATTTCCTCCGAGTGCATAGGTGTTAGGATTTTGAGTTTCGGTATAATTGCTACCGTAAACGGTAGGTAGATTCCAATAATTATTATCAAAATTGAAGCGGCGGTGTAAATTTGTTAATACATTACTTGCAGCTGCATCACGTAAATAGGCGGCCATGGCAGCCATGCCTAATTGTTGGATTGCATTACCCATTTGAGCGCTAAAGAATTTCAATGCATTGTAAGCCTGGATTTGATTAGAGTTTTCTGCCTCCCCACTCAATACCAGTTCAGAAGTGTTTATGGGTTGTGGTGCAGAGTTGTCGTCAGAGTCTTGAGCAAAAGAATTGAAAACATAAAAAGCAGCTGCGCTAACCCCTAATAATGCTACAACTGCGCCTAAACTTTTTCTGCTAACCCAATGGCCAGTTGTGGTTTTTTCCTCTCCATCTTTTCCGTCATTTGGGAGTGTTCCAATTCGCAGCTCTTCTTGTGACATAATGGTTAAACCTCTCTATGGATACATTAATCTGGAAAAGTACTTTATCTAACAAAAGTAGTTTTACTAAAATTGAATTAAATTTATTCTTCTATCATCATAACTAAATACTGGGAGGAGTCAATATTCAACTTTCAGTGTAAACGCATCTAAATTATCGACAGCGTCATTCCCGCTCTGCAGATTTTCCTGCAAAGTGTGATCTCACAGCGGGAATCTAGCTCAGATATCTAATAGTGGTCTCAGTACTAGATTCCCGCTGTGAGATTTGACTTCGTAGAAGTCTTAGCGCAGCGAGAATGACGTATTTTTGATTTTATTGGCAATCATTTTAGATGATCTTGCCGTGATTTAATTTCAATTATAGTTTGAAATTCTTTTGATAAATAATTATTCCTCTGGAAATAGATTTTTAGTTTTAGCCCATTTGGTGGGTTTTTTATAAATTCTTTCTTGAATAAATTTACCGACAGCGTTTACTGCAGTATGTAAATTTATAATATTTCCATAG
>JBIOEC010000106.1:0-4492 GCA_044445645.1 Gammaproteobacteria bacterium
ACATATTATTTATATATTTCTCCGCCTTGTTCTACAAAATCTTGGGATTTTTCTTGCATGCCACGTTCAGCATATTCGCGTACCTGTTGAGTAATTTCCATAGAACAGAATTTAGGACCGCACATAGCGCAAAAGTGCGCGACTTTTGCACCTTCTTGCGGCAAAGTTTGATCATGAAATTCACGCGCGCGTTCTGGATCCAAACTCAAATTAAATTGATCTTGCCAACGAAACTCAAAACGAGCTTTCGATAAAGCATTATCCCGCACTTGTGCGCCCGGATGACCTTTGGCTAAATCTGCTGCGTGAGCGGCAATTTTATAAGCAATAATTCCATCTCGAACATCTTCACGATTAGGCAAACCTAAATGTTCCTTAGGTGTGACATAACATAATAAAGCTGTACCATACCAACCAATCATCGCCGCACCAATCGCCGAGGTAATATGATCATAGGCTGGTGCAATATCCGTGGTCAGCGGACCTAAAGTATAAAATGGAGCTTCGTGGCACCATTCTAACTGCTTACGCATATTTTCCTGAATTAAATGCATGGGCACATGGCCAGGACCTTCACACATGACTTGTACATCGTGCTCCCATGCAATTTTTGCCAACTCACCTTGCGTTTTCAATTCGCCAAATTGGGCTTCATCATTCGCATCTGCGATACAACCTGGGCGTAACCCGTCGCCTAGAGAGTGCGAAATATCATAGGCGGCCATGATTTCACAAATTTCATCAAAGTGGGTGTAAATAAAATTTTCTTTATGATGGGTTAAACACGATTTCGCCATAATCGAGCCACCGCGCGAAACAATTCCGGTCACTCGTTTGGCGGTTAGCGGGATATAGCGCAACAGTACTCCGGCATGCAAAGTGAAATAATCTACGCCTTGTTCAGCTTGTTCGATTAAAGTATCACGGAAAATTTCCCAGGTTAAGTCTTCAACGCGACCATCTACTTTTTCAATGGCTTGATAAATAGGAACGGTTCCTAAGGGAACTGCGCAATTACGAATGATCCATTCTCGCGTCTCGTGAATATGTTTACCTGTAGACAAATCCATCATCGTATCCGCACCCCAACGCGTGGACCATAACATCTTTTCTACTTCTTCCGGAATAGAGGATGCGATGGCGGAATTACCAATATTGGCATTGATTTTCACTAAAAAATTCCGCCCAATGATCATCGGCTCCGATTCTGGGTGATTAATATTATTGGGAATAATTGCGCGGCCACGTGCGACTTCACTGCGTACAAATTCTGGAGTAATTCGCGGAGGAATAGCTGCACCAAAAGACTGACCAGAATGCTGTACTAACAAGCCTTGATCTTGTAAAGACTCTAGACGCTGGTTCTCACGAATTGCTACATATTCCATTTCTGGAGTAATAATGCCCTTTTTAGCATAATGCATTTGGGTAACCCGACTTCCTACTTTAGCCCGTCGCGGCTTGCGCACATTTGGAAAGCGGACATGTTGCTCCGCGGGATCAGCTTGTAGGCGCCGGCTATAATCGGCACTGAATTCATTCAGTTCTTCAGTATCTGCACGTTCTAGAATCCACCCCATGCGTAAAGCTGGCAAACCTTCCTGCAAATTGATTTGAATATTGGGATCGGTAAAAGGACCTGATGTATCATACAGTGTAATTGGCGCATTTTCCTGGGTACCTTGTTGGGTAACAGTTGGACTGGTCGCAACCTCACGCATGGCTACCTGGATATCCAGTCGACTCCCTGGTACATAGATTTTGCGAGAACCAGGAAGAGGGTTAGTTACCTGTTGGTCCAGTTTAGCCGTTTGTTCTAAGACTTTATTTGCTTTACTCACTAGGATTACCTCATATTTTGGGATGAATCTTAACAGATTAATTTAACAAAAGGGCAGTTTTTACGTATTTTTACATTATATCACTTCTGTGGTGGGGGGGAAGGATGGTAGAATACCTAAAAATTAATGTAGGGCGAAGATGTGCCTGCATCTTTATGCAACCATCTAACTTGCTCTGTTTACTACTCAACTCCACAAACGCAAATTATCATTATGAACTTTGAACAAGCGCGATTTAACATGATAGAGCAGCAGGTTCGCACCTGGGATGTATTGGATGCTAACGTACTTAATTTAATGGACAAACTTCAAAGAGAAGACTTTGTACCTAAAAAATATCAAGGCGTAGCTTACGCCGATGTCCAAGTCCCCTTAGCTCATGAACAAGTGATGTTACCCCCTAGAGAGATAGGCCGTATTTTGCAAGCATTACAGGTACAGCCTGAGGAACACGTATTAGAAATTGGTACTGGTACAGGATATTTAACTGCATTACTTGCTATGCAAGCAGCGCATGTGGTATCCGTAGAAATGTTTGCCGACTTATCTGCAGCCGCTGATAGCAACTGCCAAAAGCATGCCTACAGCAATATTACCTTCCAAGTTGGCAATGCCGCACATGGGTGGGAAGACAACACAAGTTTTAGTATTATTTGTATTACCGGAGCGATTCCTCGCTTGACAGAATCTTGGAAGCGCCAGTTAAAAATTGGTGGGCGTTTATTTGCAATAGTGGGCACCGCTCCCGTCATGCAAGCTATCTTAGTAACTCGGGTGCATGCAGAAGAATGGGAACAGCAAATACTTTATGAAACTTTGCTTCCTATGTTAGTAGATGCGCAACCCCTACCACAATTTGAGTTTTAACTTCAGGATGAAGATTGATTATGAATAAAATCTCTATAAATTTTCTCTTTACCGCTAGCTTGTCATTCTGCGCTTTTAGTATACCTTTAGTTTCGCAGGCAGAAAACCTGATGGATGTCTATTCATTAGCGGTTTCCAGTGATCCTACTTTGCAAAGTGCTTATGCTTCACGCATGGCAACTCGCGAAGCCTTCCCTGCCGCTTTGGCCGGATTTTTACCTGCGCTCGCAGGTAATGGCCAGTATAATGTCAGTGATTCTGACTATAAAGCCCAATTTGGCAGTTTTGGGATAATACCTTTGCCGCAGCAAACTATTGATCGCAATATGCAAGTTAATGCCACAGTGTCACAAACCATATTCGATTTAAGCCGTTGGCATAATCTAAAACAAGCCAAGCAAACCGTCAGTTATGCTGATGCTGCTTATATGGCTAGCGAACAGGATCTGATTATTCGCACCGCATCGGCTTATTTTAATCTGCTCGCCGCACAAGATAATTTAGAATTTATTCAAGCAGAGAAAAAAGCCGTAGGCCGGCAGCTCGACCAAACCCAACAAAAATTTAATGTGGGATTAGTCGCGGTAACCGATGTGAAAGATCTAACGGCGCAATTTGATGCCAAATTAGCAGAAGAAATCTCTGCGCAAAATACCGTGGAAAATAATAGACAGCAGCTTAAAATCCTCACCGGGCAATTCATTGAACATATTGATGGTTTAAAACAACTACCACTCGATTCTCCTGAACCCTTTAATGATGATGAGTGGGTATCCATGGCTGAGCAATATAATCCCACTTTACAAGCAGCAAAATACCAATCAGATGCTTTACGCAGTGCTGTAAGTGTTGCCAAAGATCAATACCTACCTACATTAGAATATAATGC
Source organism: Gammaproteobacteria bacterium (assembly GCA_044445645.1). Taxonomy (GTDB): domain Bacteria; phylum Pseudomonadota; class Gammaproteobacteria; order JBIOEC01; family JBIOEC01; genus JBIOEC01. The sequence continues at coordinate 3,598 of JBIOEC010000106.1, forward strand.
GGGCTATGGTCAAATCCGCGGCGGTTCACCAGGAACACCTATTGGCGATTGGGAAAAACAATGGAATTCCAGCGTAATCGGTAGCATTAACATATTTAGCGGCGGAGCTATCGCTTCTAATGTTCGTAAAGCACAATATGAACATCAAGCTTCCATGCAAGATTTTGAACAAGTAAAACGTAATACTGAAACCAACACGCGCAATGCATTTCGCAACGTAATAGCATCCATTGGCCAAGTTAATGCTTTCGCTCGTGCGGTTGAATCCGCCAATGCCTCGTTAGAATCCACTACAGCAGGATACGATGTAGGTACACGTACGAGTGTCGATTTACTGGCTGTTATTTCTAATTTATATCAACAAGAAAGCAACTTGGCTACTGCACGATACAATTACATTCTCGCTATCTTACAACTGAAACAAGCCGCTGGCACATTAAACTCCGAAGATGTTTTTCAAGTGAATGGCTGGCTAGCATCCGGTGAAAGTCAAGCACAGAAAATTATTGAAAGCTTACCCGGTGCTTCTGGTACACAAGCTGATAAGAATATTCAGAAATATCAGGAATTGCCTAAATAAAAGTTTCGACTTCACAGCTTCTTGCCTACAGGATGTGCTTAGTGGAAATCATCCTCTATTCTTGAGAAGAAAAAATTACGTAATCCGTTTTGTTAAAAACTTTTTATTTCGTTCTTTTTTATTAATTAAACAAATCATCCAGTTTAACAACTGCGTCTACCATTTCCTCTGAGTACATGTTTTTTTTAATCCCATTAGATGAAATCATGGCCAAAAATATATTTTTGTGCGTTTTAGTTACTTTTTTAAAGGTTTCAATTTTTTGATTTAATTGTGCGGCATAGGATTTATTAATTTCAAATGGACTGTTGGTAT
>JBIOEC010000107.1:0-4483 GCA_044445645.1 Gammaproteobacteria bacterium
TGGCTAAACCAAAAAGACCAACTGATGTAAACCAACGGGCAAACCTTATAGCAAGGATTGCTACCGGGGAAATACAGGACATAGACCCCGACAAAGATAAAAACCCCCAAGCCATTGCAAAGGGAAGATTAGGAGGACTGATAGGAGGGAAAGCAAGGGCAGACAGCCTAACACCTGCAAAACGTAAGGCAATAGCTAAAAAAGCAGCTGCTAAAAGATGGGATAAAAAATAGATTTAGAAAGAGTATTTATTTTCTTCAAAGACATCTATTTGATATGGCACTCCATATTTCCTGTTATATTTCACTCTAAATTCATACCAGTTTGTACATGTCTTCATCATATTCAAAGACTGTTCTATAAAATCTTTAACTTGTTGGTATCCACCTTCGGTTAAAAACTGATAGTTTTTATGAGCTCTTATGTTCAAGCCAATATAAGGATTTAGGTTTTGCAATACAGGCAATATTCCTTCAGGAAATCTTCCATAGATAATCTCATTTGTATAATCTGCAACCTCTGATGGCTTGATAAATTTTGCCGCGTTTTCTGCACTCCATTGATGGGAAGGATCAACATCATTTGAGTTTCTATTAAGTTTAAATATCAAGTCGTACCATTCTTGTTTAAATGGTGCTGGATATTTATTGAGTCTTCCCGCAATCGTTTCCCTAATCAATTTAATAGAAATACCCACACCACCTATAAGTTCTATCCTTTCATTCTCCTTATCAAGATTACGATCAGAAAATTTATTTTCTATTAAGCTATCAGACCTAAATAACAATGACTGACGTAATGCTTCATCTTCTTGAAGTTTCTTTAACTGCTCACTTAACTTTTTTGCGTCGATCTTTTTTGACATTTTGCTGGATTTTATATATTAAAGAAAAGTTCTTTATTTAAAAAAGCGGAATCTCTGGCTGATTGCTCGAAAGGGTTTTTAGGCAAAGAATCAATACATACTGATATATCTGGCATGTATTCCCGAACACGCGCCCATGCCATCTTATCTCCTTTTTTATGCTGATCCCAGGCATTGAAAGAATAAATGATGCTTGGGTGTATATGATTCTGTTTTGCAAATTCTGCAACGAAAGACTTATTTTTTAGATAGGGCTGTATGTACTCCATTTTTTCATCTGAAAATAGATAGTCCCTAGCGAATTTATCTGCCGTTTCCTCCATATGTTCTTTAGTATATAAATCAACATCATCACTTGATATATGCGCTCCGTTTTCTATAATATAATCCCAATCAAAAAGCACATGATGAAGTTCATGTATCAGGGCAAACCATAATGTAGGATAAAATCCTCTCTGGTCTGTCAATATAATGCCTAGTTTATCACCAACAGGAATAGTTGCTCCATTAACATTCAGAGAAGGCATTTTAGGTTGATATACAATGCTTATTCCCATTTTATATAGGGCTATTATTACTTCTTGTAGCCCCTTCTCTATATTTAATGAGTGCCATCTAATAGTAGGGAAGTAATCAATCAATGCCTTTCTATCATATTCGAATCTATTTCTTGTTTCTTTTAAATATTGAAATCCAAATTCTTTCCAATAGTCTGTCATTAATCCTCCCTTATGTAGTTTGTTCGCACTAAAGGCCGCGTTAAGGACATTTTTTTTGTATTCAAATATGCTTGCATAACCAAACCTTGAGAGAATACATTTTTCAATATCTTCAAAATCAGTTGTAGAATTTATTATGCCTCCTTTCTTTAACTGGGGCAAATCAAAATTTGTAATAATAAACTTGCGCTTATCAATATTAGTAAGGGCAGGTTGAATAGATTTTTGATAGGCATCTGTAAAAAGTCTTACTACCGTATCTGGCTTGACATCTAAAAATTGTGCCAACCCAAGTAACGCGCCAAAATCAGGTCGGCTCAATGTTCCATCTAGTAATCCGTTTAGTCCCCTTATCTCCACACCCACTATCTCCATTGCCTGATTTTGAGAAATTCCCATCTCCAAGATTTTATCCTCAAACATTTGCCTCAAACTACCTTTTGTTTGCAGGAATGAATTTAGAAGGGAATCTATTTCGTCTTGTTTGTTTGGCTCTGTGGACATAAAGTAGTTTGGTGTATTATTACACCACAAAAATAAGAGCATTTTTCAATAAAACAAACGAAAAGCCTATTAATAAAAAATATTTCATGTAATATTACACCACAATTTAACAAAATAAACTGAACTTTATGCTTGACTTAATGAAAATAGTTTTTACCTTTGTTCTATAAATACAATGTTATGGCTAATCACTTACCAATAGAAACGAAAAAACAAATCGTACACATGCTTGTAGAAGGTAGTTCACTTCGCTCTATCTCTCGCATCGTAGATGTAAGTATAAACACAGTAACGAAACTACTTGTAGATGTAGGAACGGCCTGCCAACAATACCACGAGGAAAATATTAGCGGACTTAATTCTAAAATAATTCAGTGTGATGAAATTTGGAGTTTCGTTTATGCTAAACAAAAAAATGTTCCTATTGAAATGCAAGGCAATGATGGGGTGGGTGATGTTTGGACGTGGACTGCAATAGATGCTGAATCTAAATTTATGATTGCGTGGAATGTTGGAAATAGGGACGCTGAAACTGCAAAAGAATTTATGCTGAATGTAGCAGATCGTTTAAATAACAGAGTACAACTTACAACGGACGGACTTACAAAGTATCTCAAAGCAGTTGATAATGCTTTTGGGAATGATATTGACTTTGCACAACTAATAAAGATTTATGGTAAACCCCAAGATGAACACAGATATAGCCCTGCCGAATGTACAAGCACTGAAAAAAGAATAATCACTGGTGAGCCGGACAAAAAGAAAATATCTACCAGTTATGTTGAACGCCAAAATTTAAACATGCGTATGGGTATGCGAAGGTTTACAAGATTGACTAATGCTTTCTCTAAGAAAATAGAAAATCACTGTCATTCACTTGCTCTTTATTTCATGTATTACAATTTCGTTCGCATTCACACTACAATTCGTGTTACACCAGCAATGGAAGTGGGCTTAACTAAAAAGCTGTGGACTATTGAGGATTTAGTTAAATTAGCAGATAAATACTAATCAATGACAGTTAAAGAAAATAGGGAATTGCGAAAAGCATTTTTAAAGCACCCCTTTGAACATAGCAGGGATATGGAAAAAGAAACTGTATTTAACGGCATCACAACTGGAGATAAGGTATGTACAATATGTGGATTAACTTCTTTTGAAATTGAGCAGGAAGAAGAACTGAAGGGAATCACCGACAAATGGTGCAAATAATTTCAAACTGAGACACTACCGAAATTATTTACTGTCTGGCCACCTGATGCGAATGACAAGCTACTGCCTATACCTCCGGCGGTGCTGACGGTCAGGTTAGCTGTGCTGCTTCCGCTCAGCGATCCCGACCCGCTCACTGCGCCACCTATGGTGAGGTTGCCTCCACTGAAATTGAGCGTGCCGCTGGTGAGGCCGAGTGTACCCATCACATCGAGGCTGCCACCTATAGCGGTCTGATAACCTGCTCCGACATTGACGGTCAGATTATTTGCAGAGCTGCCACCTGTGAAATTTAATGTCCCTCCCGTACCCCATGAAGTAGTGATAGCGATGCTGGAGCTGGGGCCGGATGTGACGGTACCTGAGCCAGAGGCAGCTACTGCGCCAGAGACGGTCAGGTTATAGCCATTCAAAACTAAAGCACCACTGCTCAGAGAGAGGGTGCCTGACGAGGTCAGGCCGCTCGTCAAAGTGACCGTATGACCTGAACCGGGATTTATAGTGATGTTATTGAGCCCCGATCCAGTCAGTTCTATACCTGCCGTGGCTGATGCGGAAGAATAAGTGACATTATAGCTATTGGTCAAGGTCACTGTACCACCACTGACCAGCAGCACTCCGCCGCTGACCATGATGTTTCCACCACTACCCATACTAAGTGTCCCTCCCGTAGCGACAGTGAGGATACCCGACGACAGGGTCAGGGTTTGGCCTACGGTCGTATTTGCAGCGAGTTGCACTACCGCTGATGAATTGGTGATGGTCTGTGCTGTCAGGGACCCCGTGAAAGCAAGAGAGGACCCTGAGTCCAATATCAGGTTTCCTACATTGATAGTACCTGAACCGGATACAGCGCCGGTAGCGCCTATAGTAAGTGTCCTGGCAGAAGTAGATGAGAGTGTACCCTGTACATTCAGAGTGGCCAGGGCGCCGGATACGGTCACATCACTGTCCATAGTGACGGCCACTCCCAGAGATATAGTGATCTGGTCGGAGACATTAAGCACTGCGGGCACTATACCCCCAGCCCACGTAGCCGAACTGCTCCAGTTTCCCGACGCATTGGCCATGAATGTACTCGCCGTTGCCGAACCGGCATACAGTAGTGTTACCAATAGTAACAGACTGATCTTTTTTTGAAGTCGTATAATGCTGTCCATGTTTATTTATTTAAACTGTTAAA
>JBIOEC010000108.1:0-4467 GCA_044445645.1 Gammaproteobacteria bacterium
GTCAATGGTCGCTCGTACATCGGATAAAGCATCATGGGCGTTTTCATGAAGCAAACCATTCGCTACGCTGAGCTCTGCCAATTTAAAATTTATTGTGCCGTCTTCATTCCTTGGCCAACTGAGTGATTCAGGAAATAAGGCATAAAGGCCACGTACCACATTTAATAAGTCTCAGCGGCCACAATTGTTTTGCCATTCACGTGCGTAAGGATCTATTAAATTACGCCAAAATAAAAATCGGGTTACCTCATCGTCAAAGCGTATGCTGTTATACCCTACCCCTATCGTTCCTGGTGTGGCTAATTCGCGCTCAATATGGGTGGCAAATTCACGTTCAGTAATGCCGTGCTTTTCACAATATGACGGCGTAATGCCAGTAATTAAACAGGCTTCAGGGGATGGCAGAAGTGCATCTAATGTAGGTTTGCAATAAAGCATGACTGGGTCGCCGATTTCATTCAAATCCATATCAGTACGAATGCCTGCAAATTGTGCAGGGCGATCGCTTTTAGGAATTGCGCCAAAGGTTTCATAGTCGTGCCAGAAAAAAGTAGTAGTCATGATGAGATCCTTTACGTCATTTTTATAAAACCATAGTTTTTGATTAATGAAGGTGGAGGACTAATAGAAGTAAACGGTTTGATAATTTCAGAAAAAACACCTGGTTTTTCATCTGGTTTAGCTGGATTATATTTTTCTTCCATCATCTCTGCAAGAGTGGCCATTTTTCTCCATTCCAGGTAGGTAAAACTCGGACTTGAAATAACATGAGGTATCCTTTCTTGAACGCGAGGAATATTATGTGGTTTTTCATGACTTGACTCCACCAGTTGCAGACTTTCTTTAGCATGATACAGAGGCGTGCCGCGCAATAACATTAAAGGAAAAGCATGAATAGTAGGTACTTTAAGATCAACGCAATAGCGTAAACTTTCAATATAAGAACTCAACGTTTGTCCAGGTAGGCCAAATATTAATGACACTTCAGCGGCAATATTTCTGTCACTAACTTCTTTAAGTACCGACGTTACTTTTGATAAATTGGTTGGGCGATCTACTAATGCTTGTTCAATTTTATGTGTGCTTTGTAAACCAAATTCAAGCACTACTTGGCCGTGTTGATTTATGTTTTCAACCGCGTCCAGAAATTCTTTAGTCACCATTTCAGCTCTGGATTGGAGCGCAAGTTTACCAGAAAACATGCCTTCATAAAATTTGCGCAGTACCTCCATGTAATTTTTGCCAGAATTAAATGTTGGATCAAGAACCGCAACATCTTGAATAATCTTATGACGAGTAATCCACTCTATTTCCTGCATAATTCTAGATTTTTCTAATTGTCGTCTCTGCATACTGGAGTCAGATTCACGATGCTGACAGAATGAGCAGGTAAAAGGACAACCACGTTGAGTTTCAAAACGAATAAAACCTTGTGGTTTTATAATGCCACTAAGATAAGGAGAGGGTAATTGCTCTAAATCAACTTTGGCCGACTCACCTAAGTCTTTTTCTCCCGCGTAATGAACTCCTTTGATAATAGGTTTTTTTTCGGGCGAAAGTAAAAGTTGCGCTAATGCATCTTCTGCATATCCGCGAATAAAAATATCCACGTCAGGATAATGTAACTCCAACCCTTTTTTTAAGTAACTAACCTGCGGACCTCCTAGAATAATTCGTCCTGTAAATCTAGATGTTCGTATAGAGCGTATAATGTCTTGAAGCGGGTACTCATTCCAAATAAATCCACCAAAAGCCACATCCGTATTAGCGCTTAAATTATTAATGACGAACTGATGCACATTCTTCGTATCAAATGTAGAGTGATTGACAGCCCATGATTTTTCAACCACATTAATTTGGTGTTTTTTTAAATTAGCTAATATAGAAGCATGACCTAATGATAAAGGCGGATCTTTTGGTCTGGTCCAATCTAGGGCGATTAAAAGCAAGCGACGACGGTTGTACATAATAACTTTAGACCTATTAGTATTTAATCAATCCAGTATAAATTGCGTTTGCAAAGGAAGCCTTAACCTGTTTTACATTCATATTCAATATGAATGGGTTAACTGGCAATATACATTCGTTATCGCCATCTGCTCTACGGTCGTCACTGACGCTTGACGCAAAAGTGGATGAGCAACAACAATCGCTAAGCTTTGTGCACGTGAAATGGCCACATTTAAACGATGCTTATCAAATATAAAATCAAGACCTCTTGGAGATTCGCTGGCATTGCTAGCACACATACTCAAGATAACAATAGGGGCTTCTTGTCCTTGAAATTTATCAACGCTGCCTACTTTCGCTTGCGCTCCTAACGCTTCTCGCAACTTATTCACTTGATGGTTATAGGGTGCAACGAATAAGATATCAGACCAATCAATTTGTTTTTGCTCACCGGCCTTATTGATAAAAATTCGCTCAAGCAACTCATGCGTCAGTTTTTTGATGATAAGCACTTCTTCTTCACTGGCTTGTGTATTTCCTTCATGGTCTACAGGCACATAAATAATGCCGGCTTCTTTATTAAGAATACCTGAATAACCTTCTGGCACGGGGATGATTTGTTTATCATTATCAGGTGCTACGGTTAGTTTACTGTTATAAATAGCGGGGCTAATAAATTGATTAACGGCAGAATGCATACGATAGGAGGTTCCTAAAAATACACCGAGTTCTTCCGGGATAGTAGGATTATCATGTAATAAATAATCAAGAATGGATAAACCACTTTCCGCAGGATGACTGCCTTGTGAAGGCTGCCCCAGCTGCATTTGGTCTCCCATCATAATAATATTTTTTGTGCAGCGACTTATTGCAATTAAATTAGCCACGCTCACCTGCCCTGCTTCATCAATAAAAAGATAATCAAAAGCATCTGCTAAATCATTACGCGAAAAACCCCAGGCAGTGGTGCCAATCACACATTTTTCAGATATTTCAGTTGCGAGCTGATTATTATCAAGCACCTTAACTCCAAGATACTCTAAATCAGGATCTGTATTTTTAGTACAAATAAAGGAAGCATTAACAGCTATTTCAGAGCAATATTTTGCTGTACTAATCAATAAATTATTGATAGCCTTATGGCTATTTGAGCAAATACCAATTTTCTTACCCTGCTTAAGGAGACCAGCAATAATATGTTTAGCCGTATGCGTTTTTCCTGCTCCAGGTGGTCCTTGGATCACCAAGTAACTATTATTGAGATTTTGCGCCGCATTTATTATCTCCTGCATGCGCTCATTTGTATTTTGACTGGGAGCAATCGATTGTCCTGATGGATGCCCATGAATTCGTGGCATACTTCGCGTCAAAAAATCCAAAATGGCGCATTCGCCCAATGTGTTTTCAGAAAAGTTTTTTGCTTGTGTGTAAATAGCAGCGGGGATCGGATTGGGATTAACCCATTCATCTGGCACTAAAGTGATAACATGAGGTGGTTCTTCTTTAGTTTGTACAGCGATAATTCCCCTTTCAAAATGACTGGCTTCTTTTATGAGCGTTACTTTGCTTTTCTTCCCATCTGATGTTTCTTCACCCAGAATATAATAGTCCTCACTGGTTCCTTTAAATGCTTGGCTTGGATCAAATTGATATTCATAAGCTAAATTACGTGCTTTAGCGGTGGGTTTAAATGGTTGCTTATCGGTTCGGGTACAATGAGCTAGACAATCAAAATCATCAAGTAATTCGTGACTCTCCATGCCTAATCGATCAAACAATCGCCAAAAAACAGGTTTGTTTTCGCGTCGATGGAATTCTAATGACCAGGCAAAATTTTGAGTAATCGCGGCTGTTTCTGTTACCTGAGATGAACGTTTAAGCAAATGGTCGCGCAATTGGGTGCGCTCTGTGACTTCTTCTGTGACGTCCGGTTCAACTGTTTCAGTTTTACCTAGATAGACAATATGATGTTCTTCTTGCCTAGCACGCAGCCAATCTGCGAGTTCTTGTGTAGAGTTGCAATCGTCAATATTATAGTCTCGAATACTATGGAGTATTTTAGATGTTTGCCAGGTATCACCATCGGGATTTTCCTGCCAGTTTTCATACACCACCACGGAATCACTGCCAGACCCAACTTCTGTTTCGCGTTTTCCACGATATAAATGCTCAACATTTTTAATAGAGTATTTGGGTTCGCCTAATAAAACTCCACCTTTGACAATCTTATACAGATCCACAAAAACTTCGTTACGGAGCAGTTGATCGACTTCATATTCGCAGATTCCATAGCGGCCCATTAACTTACGACAGGCGGAAATTTCATAGGCGGCATAATGATAAATATGCATGCTGGGATCTTGTTGCCAGCGTGAATAGGCCCAGGTAATAAACTCTTTAAGAGCGTTTTTCTCTTGTTCTTGATTATGCGCCCAAAATTCGCGATATTGTCTATTTGAGTTAGAATCAAAATAAGTACATCCCCATAAATATTCTAACCCACCTTCTACTAAGGGA
>JBIOEC010000109.1:0-4444 GCA_044445645.1 Gammaproteobacteria bacterium
GTATATATTATCAGGTATCTATATCGTTGCTCCTGCGGAAAGAGCAGTAGTGACTCAGTTTGGTAAATACGTAGACACCGTAGGGCCCGGTCCTCATTGGGTGCCAAGATTTATTCGCACTGAACAAAAAGTGGATGTGAGCCAGGTTATGTCTTCTCAGCATAGTGGATATATGCTGACTACTGATCAAAATATTGTATATCTAGAGTTGGCCGTACAATATCGCATCGATAATCCAGAAGCATTTTTATTTAATGTCAAAGATCCCATTGCGAGTTTGCAACAAGCAACAGATAGCGCAATGCGTCAAGTAGTAGGCGCGGAAACTTTAGAACGAATTTTAACTACGGGAAGAACAGAGATTCGCCAAAAAATTTCCGATACGATTACTATGATGTTGCAGAAATATAATTCAGGTTTAGTATTAGTTGATTTGGCAATGCAGCCTGCGAAAGTACCAGAACCTGTGCGCGTGGCTTTTAACGATGTGATCAAAGCACTAGAAGATAAAGATCGCATGGAAAATCAAGCAAAAGCCTATAGTGCACGTATGGAGCAAGTGGCACGTGGTCAAACGGCGCGTTTTATCCAAGAAGCAGAAGGTTATCGCACTCAAGTAGAAAGCCAAGCGCAAGGTGAGGCGAGTCGTTTTAATGCAGTATTAACCGAATATCTCAAAGCACCGGAAATTATGCGTGAGCGCTTATATTTGCAAACCATGCAACAAGTATTAACCAACACCAGTAAAATATTAGTCGACACCAATGCTGGCAGTAACATCATGTATTTACCGCTAGATAAAATTTTGGAAAACGCACGTGGTTCCGTAACTGCGGCACCAACGACTAATGAAACAACCGTGACACCGGAGCAAGCTGCAGCGACAACCGCAGCAACAACGTCGAATAATATTAACCGTGCGCGAAATACACGGTAAATGAAATCCTGATGGAGGATAAAAATATGTGGGCTAAATGGGTAATTGGATTAGTAATTGCAAGTTTTTTGGTCATGATGACCACGCTATTCACGGTTAAGCAAACCGAGCGAGCATTAGTATCGCGTTTGGGAAATTTGGTAATGGATCCGGCGACGCAACAAGTGCTTATTTATGAACCAGGATTACATGTGAAGATGCCATTTATTTCTAATGTTATAAAATTGGATGAGCGTATTCAGACTTTAGATATTCCTGATCAACAAGTCGTGACTAAAGAACAAAAGTTTTTAAATGTAAACTTATTTGTCAAATGGCAAGTTCACGATTTTTCAGAATTTTATAAAGTTACTCGTGGTGATTATTTCCGAGCTGAACAATTATTAGCGCAACGTGCCAATAATAGTTTACGTGCAGAATTTGGTAAAGCCGATCTTAAAGAAGTGGTTGATACCAAGCGTGAATCCATTATGCAAGCCGTACAGGAAGATTTAAATAAAAGCACCAGCAGTTTGGGCGTGAGAGTAGTCGATGTGCGTATTAAGCAAATCGAACTACCACAAGAAGTGAATGAGTCTATTTATCAACGTATGCGCACTGAACGTGAAGAACAAGCTGCACAATATCGTGCAAGCGGCAGTGCAGCTGCAGAAGAAATTCAAGCTGGCGCTGATCGCCGGGTAACAGAAGCTTTAGCAGCAGCACAACGTGATGCTAATACCATACGTGGTGAAGGCGATGCGAAAGCCGCGCAGATTTATTCACAAGCGTATGGGCAAGATCCGGAATTTTTTGCCTTTTATGAAAGCTTAAATGCCTATAACCGGGTCTTCAAAGATAAGAATGATATATTAGTGTTACAACCTGAAGGTGATTTCTTTAAGTATTTTAATTCAGAAAAGAAAGCACAGTAATAATTTTTCAGAGTTTATATCATTCCTCGCTATTCTAATATGCTTGTTATATCGCGGCTTGTCCGCGGTATCCAGGCGAAATCTGGCATTCTGTCTGACGGCAGACAATGGCAGGACAAACAATCAGATACAATCAAATTAGAGAATTAACATGGGAAAAAATGTAGTCGTATTAGGTAGTCAATGGGGTGATGAAGGTAAAGGCAAACTTGTTGATTTGCTCACAGAAAATGTACAAGGTGTTATTCGTTTCCAAGGCGGACATAATGCTGGGCATACTCTAGTTATCAATGGCCAAAAAACTGCACTTAGTTTAGTTCCTTCAGGTATCCTGCGTGACAAAGTTATCTGTTATATCGGCAATGGTGTGGTACTGGCACCGGGCGAATTACTCAAAGAAATTAGCATGCTGGAAGATCGTGGCGTAAATGTAAGGGACCGTTTGCGCGTTAGTGCGGGTTGTCCTCTCATTCTACCTAGCCATGTGCAGTTAGATCGGGCACGTGAAGAAGCATTAGGTAAATCCGCCATTGGCACCACGTGTCGTGGAATTGGCCCTGCTTATGAAGACAAAGTGGCTCGTCGTGGTTTGCGAGTATTCGATTTATTTTATCCTGAACAGTTTACCAATAAATTAGCGTTGCTGTTGGAGTACCATAACTTCTTACTAGGAAATTATTATCAAACTGAACCGGTTGATATCGAACAAGTCACTGCGCAATGCTTAACCTGGGCAGAACAAATTCGTCCGATGGTGACGGATGTAGTACGTGAACTGCATGAACTGCGCAGACAAGGCGCGAATTTATTATTTGAAGGTGCACAAGGCGCATTTTTAGATATCGATCATGGCACCTATCCTTTTGTGACCTCTTCCAATACCACAGCAGGGAGTGTTTCTGCGGGAAGTGGCTTCGGACCGCGTTATTTAGACTATGTATTAGGCATTACTAAGGCATATACCACGCGAGTGGGTGGTGGCCCAATGCCTACCGAGCTTAATGACAGCGTAGGAGAGCATTTAGCGCAACGTGGCAAGGAGTTTGGGACTGTAACTGGACGTGCACGACGTTGTGGATGGTTGGATATTCCTTTATTACGTAAATCTATTGAAATCAACAGTACCACAGGTTTATGCATCACTAAACTAGATGTTCTCGATGGACTAGATGAAGTTAAAATTGCAGTGAGTTATCGTCTAGGGGATGAGGAATGGCAAATTCCTCCGGTGGATACGCATCAATTTGCCTTATGTGAACCTATCTATGAAACCTTGCCTGGGTGGCATGAATCTACCCAAGGGGTTACCGATTTGCAGGCATTAAATGCGAACGCACGTCGCTATTTGCAACGTATTGAAGAGCTGACAAATACACCTATTGATATTTTATCCACAGGGCCGGATCGCAAAGAAACTATAATTATTAGGCATCCGTTTGCGGATTAGGGTTGGTGCCGGGAAGAGGACTCGAACCTCCACGGGGTTTCCCCCACTAGTACCTGAAACTAGCGTGTCTACCAATTCCACCATCTCGGCATGAAGATAGGATATTATAAACTGGTATTGCCTTTTAGGCTATATATACGTTTTGATTATATTTTAGGGTGGCTATGGCTATGAACTTAGCAGACCAGAGTTTAAAAGCTTTAATAGAAATCAGTCGTTTTCCTACCGCGATTTTGAATGAGTCATTAGAAATGGTCGCAGCTAATGAATCTTTCAACTATAAATTTGATTATAACTCGGAAAGTAAAAAACTAAGAATTCACGACATTGATTATCTAAAGCACGTGGAAAATCCTTATATTAATATTGCTCAGCGCATTGAGTTATCAGCAGTACAGGAGCCATTGAGGGTTGGAAAATTTGTTTTACAGGTTTGTGCTCTTAAAAATTCTGAGCAGCAAGTTTCCGGTTGGATTCTTACCATCGGCCAACACCCGCTTATAAATGAAACCAATAATATCTTGCATGCCAAGCTTGAAGATAAGCTTCATCAACAACTGGAAATTGCGCATGAAGCTAAAATTAATTCTATTGTAGAAATAGCTTCAGCTCTGGCACATGAAATTAATCAGCCAGTAGCTGCGATTTCTACTTTTACGCAAGGTTGTGTAGAGCAAATTGAAGCAGGGACTTATACCCCCGATAATATTTTATATGCACTAAAAGAATGTGTGCGGCAAGCGGAACGTACCGGACAAATTATTCATCGCATTAAAAATTCGGTTAGAAAAAAATCGCTTTATTTAGAAATAACTAAAATTAACTCAGTGATTGAGGAATCGATAAAATTTATTCAATATGAAAAAAAGCAAAATATTCCTATTATTTACAACTCTTGTCAGTTTATTCAACAGATTTATGTTGATAAAATTCAGATTCAGCAAGTCATCATCAACTTGCTCCTTAATAGTGTTGAAGCTCTAGAAGATGGTTGTACTCTTGAACCAAAAATTATCATTTCTTGTTTTTGTGAAACCGCAGGAGAATTAAAGCTTCAGGTTCTAGATAATGGTCCTGGTTTTCCTTTAGAAATTTTAGAAAATCGTTTAGAATCTTATATAAGTTCTAAGTCAGGGGGAATGGGAA
>JBIOEC010000110.1:0-4420 GCA_044445645.1 Gammaproteobacteria bacterium
ACATTTAGGGTTTGTGGAGTCGATTGAGCAACTCGCTTCACGCGCCGGATTAACAGTCCCAACTACTCAAAAATTTACCATAGAACAAAAAGATAAACACGATAATCTCTTCGCGCTGATGGAGCGTATTTCACACTATTACCGTCATCAGTTAAAACATCATCCACAAAAACAAATTGCCATTGATTACTTACGCAACCGTGGTTTAACGGGAGAAATTTGTCAACAATTCGGTATCGGTTTGGCACCGCCAGGACGCGATAATGTGTACCGTTATTTCCTCGAAAATAAAGACCAGCTAGTCGCCGCAGGAATGTTAAGTGAAAAAACGGCACAACAATATCAAGACCGTTTTCGTAATCGTATCATGTTTCCCATTCGGGATCGCCAAGGCAGAGTTATTGCTTTTGGTGGGCGAGTGCTAGATGATGCCACTCCAAAATATTTAAATTCACCCGAAACCACTATTTTTCACAAGAGCCAAGAGCTTTATGGATTATACGAAGTCATGCAGCACTCCACTACTAAATTAGATAAGCTGCTAGTAGTAGAAGGATATTTAGATGTAGTCGCATTAGCACAGTTTAATATTAATTATGCAGTAGCCACTTTAGGCACCGCACTGAATGTTCAACATTTACGCCGCTTATTTCGTCTGGTAAACCAAGTGATATTTTGTTTTGATGGTGATGCAGCAGGACAACGCGCCGCCTGGCGAGCTTTAGAACAAAGCTTAGCCATGGCGACAGATGAGCGCGAAATTTATTTTTTAATATTGCCAGAAGGTGATGATCCCGATTCATATGTACGACGCGTAGGAACAGAAGGATTTACTCAAGCATTAGCCAAAGCCCAACCTCTCACTACATTTTTATTGCAGCATTTGCGCGCGCAAGTTAATTTAAATAATTTAGATGGTAAGGCCAAGTTAATTAAACTGGCGCAACCTCTGATCCAAGAATTACCTGATGGCGCACGTAAGTTATTATTATGGGAGCAACTTTCAGTTATAACCGGTTTAAACCCAAAAGAAATAAAAAAATTATGTGGAAATCATAAAACCACAAAAAGCGAAAATCAAAAAAACACACATGTAAAATTGGGCACGAGTTTAACCTCGATCCAACGCTTGCTGAGTTTATTATTGCAATATCCAGAATTGGCTGCGCATATTCCTGCCGATTATCCATGGCCTGAAGAAGCAGACAGCGACCTGATATTAGTTAAAGAGTTGTTGGCTTTCCTACAAGACAAGTCGAATATCCATACTGGCATTTTATTAGAACATTGGCGCACTTCAGAATATGCTGCGTATTTGGTTTCTTTAGCAGCATGGGAATTAGTATTAAATTCTCAGCAGTTGACTGAAGAAGTCGCTGGCCTGCTAGAGAAAGTCAGTGCTGAAGAATTGGATAAACAGATTTTGTTGTTGCATCAAAAAGTAGCGCAATTTGGACTAGAAGGCTTAACTCCAGAAGAAAAAACTTGGCTGCAGAATTGGTCGCGGCAATAAACGGCAAAACTGGCATCGAATGAGATCTTACCTATCTGCTATAATTTTAATAAAGGCGTCAGACAGCCTAGGATAACAATATGAACAGTTCAATAACAGACCACGTATCCGCCACTGTTAGCCATTTACGGGGCGTTTTTAATGCTGGCAAGACTCAACCCTTAGATTACCGATTAGAGCAACTTGCAGGAATTCAGCGTTTTCTAACCGAATGTCAGGCAGACATTTACGCTGCATTGCAAAGCGATTTACGTAAACCACAACAAGAAGCTTTCACGGCTGATATCGCCTTTGTACTGACAGAAATCAAATTAACGCGAAAAAAATTGGCCTCATGGATTAAACCTGTGCGCGTAGCCAGTCCATTATGGGCCCAACCTGGCAAAAGTTATATTTACCATGAACCACTAGGCGTCACGCTGGTTATTGCGCCTTGGAACTTTCCTATTCAACTTGCGATTGTACCTTTAATCGGGGCGATTGCAGCAGGGAATTGCGCTATTTTAAAACCCAGCGAACTCGCTCCAGCCACCAGTAAAGTTTTGGCCACGTTATTGCCCAAATATGTTGATCCAGATTGTTTGCAAGTTATTGAGGGTGATGCAGCTGTCGCCACGGCTTTATTGGCCGAGAAGTTTGATTACATCTTTTATACCGGTAATGGCACTGTAGGGCGCATCGTTATGGAAGCCGCCGCAAAACATTTAACTCCCGTTACGCTGGAGTTAGGTGGTAAAAGTCCTTGCATAGTGGATCAAAATTGCGATCTTGAAGTAGCCGCTCGACGTATTTTATTTGGAAAATTTTATAATGCCGGACAAGTTTGTGTAGCACCCGATTATGTGTTGGTTCATGAGGCAGTGGAAGAAACTTTGCTCGCTTGCATGAAAAAAACACTGCAAGACTTTTATGGTGATGATCCCCGCAACAGCCCAGATTATGGACGTATTGTGAATGATCGACATTTTCAGCGCATAATGCAGCTGCTTCCAGGTAGTGGAGAGATCTTTGTAGGTGGCAATGCAGATGCGCAAGAGCGCTATATTGCACCTACTATTTTACGTCATGTTCCTATTGATTCCCCAGTGATGCAGGAAGAGATTTTTGGCCCTATTCTGCCTATTTTTACAGTGAAAAATATAGATGAAGCTATCAACTTTGTGAATGTCAGACCCAAGCCGCTAGCACTTTATTTATTCACCAAAGATCAGAATGTGCAAAATCAAGTTCTAGATAAAACTAGCTCAGGAACGGTGGCAATGAATAATACTATTATGCAGTTTATTGCATCGCCTTTACCCACAGGTGGGGTTGGAGCAAGTGGAATGGGGTCATATCATGGACAGGCATCATTCGAAACGTTCAGTCATCGTAAATTTGTATTAAAACAATCCATGATAATAGATCCACCATTAGTGTATCCACCCTATACTTCAGGTAAATTAAAATGGATAAAAAGGCTATTTTTAGGCTTTTTTTAGCCTTTTTATGATTTAGCCCCATCTTTCTTGACAAATACTGATTCTGACCTAGAATCAATCCAGTGTCACCGTGTTCCATTTTTTTAAACCCCATTCCGTGACTAGGATTGTTGCATAAAGGTTAAAAAAGGGAATAGCACGAGGTCGGGAATGACCAGCTAAGTATCGCGTCTTGGCACAAGCCAGGTCGCACTGATTATTTATGTTATAATTAATATAGATAAATCAGCAGATGAGCCGTAAAGGACTTAAATACTCATCACAGTGTATATTAATACACCCTTTCTCTTAGCCCTCACAGGGATGTGAAAATGACCAGGTAAATAGCAACCTGCTATTTTTTTTCACAGCTAATTTTAGTAAATGAAGGTGAGTATGAGTGAAGTTAACCAAGATCAACGTTCCTTGTTGAAACGTCTAATTGCCCGCGGAAGAGTCCAAGGTTTTCTAACCTACGCCGAAGTAAATGACCATTTACCCGCAGATATCGTTGAGCCCGAAGAAATTGAAGATTTTATCGGCAAAATTAATGAGATGGGTATCAATGTTTTTGAAGAAGCGCCCGATGCAGAAACATTACTCTTTGGTAATAACGTTAGCAGCAGCACTGAAGAAGAAGCGCTAGAAGAAGCCGCCGCTGCATTAGCCGCCGTAGAAGGTGACTTTGGCCGCACCACCGATCCTGTACGGATGTATATGCGTGAAATGGGAAGTGTAGAATTGCTGACTCGTGAAGGTGAAATTGTTATTGCTAAGCGCATTGAGGAAGGTATTTATGAAATGATGCAAGCACTTGCATCTTATCCTCGTGTGATTGGTTTTTTACTAAATAAATATAACGATACATTATCCGGACAAGTACGCTTAGCGGATATCATTAGCGGTTTTGCCGATGTGGAAAACCCAGAAATAGGCATAATCTTAGAAGAAGAATTAGTAGCCGAAGAAATTGTCGCTGAAGAAGAGGAAGAAGATGCTGCTGGTGGTGATGGAGAAACTGCTTTAGAAACTGGCCCGGATCCTGAAGAAGCCGCGCGTCGTTTTGCTTTGTTGCGCGATATTTTTGATGAATATAATGTTCTCAGCCAAAAGCCAAAACGCAGCGTTAAGAAAATACAAGCGTTACAACAACAATTAATAGAACAGTTTTTACGATTCAATTTTGTTTCAAAACAATTAGATGAATTTGTAAATTTTGTACGTAATAAAGTAGATGCCGTGCGTGATCAAGAACGTGCGATTATGAATTTATGTATTAATAAAGCACGTATGGTCCGCAAAACATTTATCAACGAATTCCCCAGCCAAGCTACCAATTTAAATTGGTTGAAAGACTATGCAAAAGAACATGGTGATAAAGGCAATTTATTAGGGAATATTCGTCCTGAAGTGGAACAACATCAATTACAATTACAAGGTATTGAAC
>JBIOEC010000111.1:0-4410 GCA_044445645.1 Gammaproteobacteria bacterium
ATACTAAGTTGGCTTCCTAATGTAAATGCTCTTCTCTACCTGAATCACGGAATACTAGGCATAAACCTCAGCAAAAATTCCTCGACTTGCGTTTTAAGTTCAGATTTTAGCTCTGGTATCACATGTGCGCCAGAATGCCATGCAACTTGCGGATCTGCAAATAAGTCTACATTTTGTGAAAAAATAATTTTAGCGTAGGATGTATCAGTTTCTCCACAAATACGCATAGAAGGCAATGCACATTTAATCATGCTATTATAGTATTTTGCTTCTATCTCTTCACCTTGCGCGCGCCATCCCGATAGGGATAATAGAAACTTTAAGCGATTGTCAAACAAGGTTAATTGCCCTAGTTCGAGCAGACGCACAAAAATAGAGGCAGTGGCAGCTCCTTCACACATACCAGCAATACCATCGAAAGGCCCATATTATTGATAGATTTTTTTTACATATTGCAATGCATGATCAAACGAAAGTGGAAAATTGGGTAATGCTTGCTGCTCTTGCTCATAAGCAAAAGCTCTCCACGCAATTTCACCCGGTATGGACTCATTCGGCATCATAGCTGAAAAATCCACTTTGTCTGATGCAATGGTATAAATATCTTCATCTGATATGTTTTCCAAAATCGGCAATAAAAACTGGATATTTTCTTGCATATCTGAACTCAAATTACGTCCAAATGCACGATATAGATCCCAGCGACAGTATTTTTCATGTTTGAAATATTTTTTCGCCATATAAGCGCATCTAAAAGGAGGATTTAGTAGGTTTACTAATTAAAATTAAACAACGAAATATTGCATGGTATGCTAGGTATTTTGGTAACTACGCATGCCCTTGGCCCTGAAACTTGGAGAACATTGATATTTACAAGGTGAATATTACGTATTTTGTATGATAGTGCCGTCATGAATACGGATTATTCTTTTGGTGCGCTCGGCAAGCTGTTGATCGTGCGTAACAATGATAATCGTTTTACCATCCGCCACAAATTGCTCGAATAATTTTATGACCTCAGCACCCGAATGGCTATCTAGGTTACCAGTAGGTTCATCGGCTAAAATAATATCTGGGTTGGTGACTAAGGCACGAGCAATTGCCACACGTTGACGCTGCCCCCCTGATAATTGATTGGGTTTATGCTGGGTGCGGTCACCTAAACCTACACGCTCTAACCAATATATGGCTTTAGCTTGTCGTTCTGCAGCAGGGATCCCACGGTACACTAATGGCAAAGCCACATTATCTAATGTACTCGCATAGGGGAGTAAATGGAAGCTTTGAAACACAAAGCCAATTTGTCGATTACGAATTTCCGCTAATTCATCTACCGTTAATTGGCTAATATCTCTGCCGGTTAAGAAATATTGCCCGCTGCTTGGAGTATCTAAGCACCCCAAAATATGCATCAGCGTAGATTTACCAGAACCGGAAGGACCCAGAATTGCAATGTATTCGCCTTTTTCCATTTGCAAGGTTACATCCCGCAACACAGGCACATGTTCTTCACCTAAATAGTAAGATTTATTAATGTTTATCAGTTGGATCAACTTAGTATTATTCATCTCTCAATGCCTCCGCCGGTGTAATGCTCGCGGCTTGCCGCGCAGGGAAAATGCCCGCACATAATCCCACTATCATTAGAATCATCACTACAGTAGCCATAATAGGAACTGATATGAGTGGTTCTATTTCTCCCATAAAACGATTAGTCGTCGTATAATGATGCAATGCCCAGCCGGACAACTGCACTAAACCAAAGCCCAGTAAAATACCCAACATCCCGCCAGCAATCGTTGTTAGTAATGCTTGCACCAGGTAATGTAACAAAATATTTATTTTTCGCGCACCTAAAGCCATACGCAAACCAATTTCTCTGGTTGCATTTTTCACAGTTAAATACATCACATTCGCAATACCCACTCCAGCCACAGCCAAAGTCAAACTACCTATCGTTCCTAAAAAAACCACCATGCCAAATAAAAACGTATCCGTTTGTTGCTGCACAACTTGTGCATCAAATATTTGCAGAATACTTTCATCCTGTGGATCAGCTCCTTTTAAACGCGCAAACAACTGTTGTACCCTTTCTTTAACTAGTGGCATATCTTGCGATAAATAAGGATGGATCACGATGTTCGCAACATTGCTCGGAGAAAAAATAGTATTGAAAGTAGTGTCCGGTATCCAAGCACCATGATTATCAGAACGCGAACTCGCACCGCCAATCCTTAATCGTTGCGGCAATACACCGATTACAGTAAAAGGTGAACCTTGTACTAATAGCAATTCACCTACGGGATTAGGATTATCAGGAAATAAACGCTCTACCGCTTGATCGCCTAATAGAATTACCCGGCGACGCTGTTCTCTATCGTGCTGATTAAAAAAGCGTCCACCAACATCGGCAGTTAAATTTCGTAATTTTCCATATGTTAAATTCACGCCGCTAACCGCTTGCAAACTACTGGCATTATCTGTTTTCAACAAGGCTTCGGTAGTATATTCACCCGCTACTTGTGCCAAGCTAGATAACTCTTGTTGCACAGCTCGTATATCTTTAATAGTAAAACTTAAACTACGCCCGCGCGGATAACCTCCGTATGGAAGTTCTGCAGTACCCGGCTTAATAGTTAAAATTCCACTTCCACCGCTAGCCATAGAATTTCCCAGACTTTCACGCAAACCAGAACCTACTGAGAGCATTACCATAATCGCTGCTGTGCCAATTGCCACTGCAAATATGGTTAAAAAAATGCGGGTTTTTTCCGGAAGTAAATCTTGCAAAAGTTGTATGAGAAAATTCATTGCACAAACCCCAATGCTTGAATAGGTGTCATACTTGCTGCTCGTCTTGCCGGGAAATAACCTGCAGCCAAACCGATCGCGGTAAGCAAGAAAAAAATAATTAATACATTTAAAGGAGTAAAAGTTAGGGTACCCAGCCAAGCTTGCGTGGGTAATAAATTAATTACTCCAACCACTAAGGCCGATAAAATAAAGCCCACACCTCCACCAATAAATACAATAATCAAACTTTCCCATAGAAATTGCTGTAATACTTGCTTGGGCTGTGCACCAATCGCTAAACACAATCCAATTTCAGCAGTACGTTCACGAACAATCAAAAACAAGGTGTTAGCCACCCCTATACCACCTACTAACAATGCCAGACCACCGCATACACCTAAAAATACTTCCATCAATCCAAAAAAACTATCTACAAACTGACGCATTTGACTGGTATCCCAAATGCCTAAAACACTTTCGTCTTGTGGATCAAATACTAAAAATTTGGATAGATAAAACCGAATGTCCGTAGTCGTCTGTTCAATCTCTTGCACATCTCGTGGCTGCACCCAGAGCAAAGGCACAGATTGATCCCCCCATAAGCTATTGTAAGTTGTATAAGGAATATAAACTGACCAGGGATTACGCAACATCATCCGTACATTTTCATCTTTTAAGATCCCAATAACTTGAAACGGTCTGCCCGCTAACCACAATGTTTTATTTAAAGGATTTTCAGCACCAAATAAAGACTTGGCAATCTCATGTCCTAAAACGGTTACTTTGCGCGCGCGCGCAATATCTTGCTCATTAAAGAATCGACCTTGATCTTGTAAATGCAGATTGGCTAATGTTTCAAAACTAGCAGCAATACCGGCAACAGTTGCTTGCGCTGTTTCGCCTTGATATTGTAAATGCGCTTCTTGAAAATTTGCCGGTGAAATATTGGCAATACTAGGCAGTATTTTGCCCATATCCATTACTTCACTACTTTTTAAATCTAATACTCGATCAACCGGTAAGCCACGATAAGGCAAAGTAGTAGGCTGTAACCAAATTAAAAGTGAACCGTCGGCAATTTTTAAAAAGGCTTGTTGATTCGCTTCGCGAAAACTATGCCCTAAGGTAAGTAATAAGGTGATAGCAAAAGTGCCCCAGATGATACCCAGCATAAGCAGTATACTGCGTAGCTTGCGTGCCCAAAGGTTGCCGATACATTGCTGAAGGATAAGGCGCCAGTTCATATTTAGGCCCCCTCTACCACTTTGTCCCCTTCCTGTACGCCTTCTAAGATCTGTACATTTACACCATCGCTAATACCTAAGGTAACAGGAGTGCGTTCAATCTTGCCATCTTTTTGCAATTGTACAAATGCTTTATTGTTATCAAATTCAATGACGCGCTCTGGCAACAATAAGGTGTCCTGGGCTTCATCCACTAAAATATATGCGATTGCAGAATAACCTGAGCGCAAAACCACATCAGTGGGCAAAGTAAGTTCCTGCACCTCTACTTTAAATTTCATATCTGCAGTAAGTTCACCGCGCAATAACAAGAGCTCATCAAAATTACTGGCTTGCAAACTGATCTGATCGATCATGCCCTCTAGCTTTATAT
>JBIOEC010000112.1:0-4407 GCA_044445645.1 Gammaproteobacteria bacterium
AGTAGCAACGGCTTGCTGCCCTGCTCTACTGAGCATAGCTCTACCAAATTTTTCGAAACCCATATCACTACCCTCCTAAAACAATCATCTATTGCTGCATAATTTTTTGAGCATCTTCATAAGTATGCATATTTAAAAACTGTAAAATATCTATCTCTCTGCGCGCTGATAACTCTCGCGCTAGTTTCACTTTATCTGCATCCCACATGGCTGTTGCAGAATTCTCTATCGCTGTTCCTTCCGGTTTTTCTTGAGCAATTTCCCAAAGAACACGTTCCGGTACTAACACACGCTGTTCATTCAGCTGTTTGGCGACATCCATATCGGACAAGCCTTGTTCCCCCGATTTTAATATCTGGGGATATATGTCTAGCACAAAGTTGTTAAAATTGCCAATTTCGTTAATCAAATCTAAACGTTCTTGGACTTCATGCAACGCATCTAACGACCAACCTCCCCTTTGTGGGGAACGGATACTCAGTGCATTTAATACCCGAATAGTTTGTTCATCGTTATAATTTTTACTTTGGCAATCTTCTAAAGTACTCGCACTATTTAAAGTAATAACGGTTAAATCAATCCGTTCTAACACTTTTTGTAACTGGCTTAGCACCCATTTACCACCTTCGGGGGCTAAATAGCCTTGACCATTCAATTCATCCACCATTTTGCGCTGGGAAAACCCTTGGCGCTTATAGTTGCCGATAATGGGTAACAAAATCAAACCAAACATCACCGCATTTTCCGTTTTCGGGCGATTGACCCGGGTAATCTCCTTTAAAGCATTGGGATTACCTAACTGTGCAGTGGTATGTTCTAATCCCGCTCGGATCCGTGCACTATGTTCACGCCGGCGCTGATTGATTTCCTCTACCACCGCTGCCAAGGTATAAGGATTAATCGTTGGTCTATCTAAACAAACAAAATTAACCTTATTCTTCAGCAATATATCGGTAAACTCTTCTGAAGTAGTTAGATTGTGCAAACGCGCAATCAACAACCTTACATTATTCTTTACACAAAACGCGACTGCTTGTTCTAGTAGTGGAAACACTTTACGTTTTTTATCTAAGCGATCCGTGTATTCGGCAACTACTTGTATATTCTTTTCTTGTACATACTTTTCTACCGCTTTACGTTGCTCAGGCAGAAACTCTAAATCTTCTTGTTCCCAGTAATAAACAACTGCACGTTGCGTAATACCGGCTGAGGTTGGGGCAACACCATCACTCACTTTTATTATCCTTTTTCTTATGTCGAATACCTACTATCAAACTACACTTTAATTATAGCGCAAAAGACAAAATTTCGCATTATTTTTTAGTTAAGTATTCAACTCTTGGAGATTTTCAAAATACTTTAAAGATTCTGGATTCGCCAATGCTTCCCTATTTTTAACCTGCTGGTGATGGATCACATTTTTTACAGTCAATTCAGCCAGCTTACCATTTAAAGTTCTAGGAATATCAATAACTTGGATAATTTTTGCTGGAACATGGCGAGGTGAGGCTTGAACCCGGATAATTTCCCGAATATTTTTTAGCAAGTCTTCATTTAAAATCTCGCCTTCTTGTAGTTTAACAAATAGAATAATTCGCTCTGAGTCTTCCCAACACTGACCTATGACTAAACTGTCAATAATAACAGGGAAATTAATTAAAGGCCTGTAAATTTCCGCAGTTCCTATCCTTACTCCGCCTGGGTTTAATACGGCATCAGAACGTCCGAGCATAATGACGCCACCTTCTTCCGTTAATTTGGCAAAATCTCCATGCCACCAGATGCTAGGAATAGTAGCAAAATAAGACTGGCGGTAACGCTCATTATTTTCATCTTGCCAAAAACCTATTGGCATAGAAGGGAATGGAACCGTGCATACCAACTCTCCTTGTTCATTAAGAAGAGCCTCACCTTGGTCATTGACAATCTGCACAGCCATACCTAAGCCCCGGCATTGGCATTGGCCGCGGTATACGGGCAAAGTTGGGTTGCCTAAAACAAAACATGAAATAATATCGGTTCCCCCCGAAATTGAGGATAAGCAGACATCTTCTTTTATATTGGCATAAATATAATCAAACTGCTCAGGTAATAAGGGTGAGCCCGTCGATAAAATGGTTTTTAAACTGGGTAAATTCTCGGCGCGCACATTTAGTGCAGCTAATGCCGAAAAATAAGCGGCACTCGCTCCAAAGACGGTAATATTATATTGCTCAATCAGTTGTAATAAACAATTAGGTCTAGGAAAAATTGGCGCCCCTTCATATAACACCAGCGTGGTACCTAAAGCTAAACCACTTACCATCCAGTTCCACATCATCCAACCGCATGTGGTATAAAATAAGAAACGATCTTCGCGTTTAATATCGGTATGTAATTGCAGCTCTTTCACATGTTGGAGTAACGTACCTCCTGCACTGTGCACAATGCATTTAGGTTTTCCGGTTGTTCCGGAAGAAAATAAAATATAAGCGGGGTGATCAAATGGTAAAGAGACAAAATCAAGATCAACAGAGGGTTGTAGAAAATCCCCCCAAATACTTGCACGAGTTAAAACCGCAATATCCACGCTACCGGTCAAATAGGGAATCACCACCGTATGCGATAGATCAGGTAAAGCTTTTTGTACTTCCTGTATTTTAGAGAGTATATTAAATACCTTACCTTTAAATACATAGCCATCAGTAGTAAATAAAACTTTGGGTTGTAATTGCCCTAAACGATCGACTAAAGCCGTTGTTCCAAAATCTGGAGAACAGCTGGACCATATGGCGCCCATGCTGGTAGTGGCTAACATGGCAATAATAGTTTCTGGTATATTCGGCAGTATGCCAGCTACTCTATCGCCCACCTTGATACCTTGTGCACGTAAAGTGGCCGCAACTTCAGCGACTTTTGCATATAACTGGGCATAGGTTAATTCGGCATAACGCTTATCTTCACTACAAAAAATGATGGCAGTTTGCTCATCGCGAAAACGTAATAAGTTTTCAGCAAAATTTAGGCGCATGCCAGGAAACCAATGTCCAGTAAAAAATTCTTTTCCTGGAATATAAACGTCTTGCCAAGGTTGTTGTTGAATTAACTGCGCGAACTCCCACACAGCGGGCCAAAATTTTTCTTTGTGAGTGCAAGACCAAGCATGTAGCTCTGCATAATTCTCAAAGTTAGTCTGTTCGCGTTTGGCTAACCATTGAGTAAAACGTGTAATATTCGCTTGTTGCATGCGCTCTACACTAGGAGTCCAAAGTGGTTTCATAGTTTTAACCCTCGCATTGCAAGTGTTACTTTGGCTTGTGGCTCACGTTCTAATTCTTTAGATACAAATTCACTCACGCTCACCAACTTATCTAAATCCACTCCGGTGTCAATACCAAGACCATTTAACATGAATAACACATCTTCCGTTGCAACATTACCGGTAGCACCTTTAGCGTAAGGACAACCGCCTAATCCCGAAACTGAAGAATCAACAATATTAATGCCTAACTGTAACACTGCAAAAATATTAGCCAGAGCTTGACCATAGGTATTATGAAAATGCACTGCAAGTTTATTAATAGGGATGTATTCTGCCACTGCCTTCACCATATTTTGCGCCTGAATTGCAGTACCCACACCTATCGTATCGCCTAAAGATATTTCATAGCATCCCATATCCACCAACTGCTGTGCTACATTTACTACTTGAGATAAAGGAATGTTTCCTTCATAAGGACAACCCAGAACACAAGAAATATAACCGCGTACTAAAATTCCGTGTTTTTGGGCCTCTTCCAGTACTGGCACAAAACGCTGCAAACTTTCTGCAATGGAGCAATTAATATTTTTATGAGAAAACGTTTCGCTGGCTGCGGCGAAAATAGCCACTTCGCGTGCCCCTGCTGCTATTGCATCATTCAGGCCATGAATATTAGGAACTAATACGGGATAATGAACTCCAGGCTGACGTTTTAATGCGCGTAATACCTCGGCAGAATCTGCCATTTGTGGAACCCATTCTGGAGATACAAAACTACCGGCTTCAATTACCGACAATCCGGTTTCTGCCAGGTTCTGGATCAACTGGATTTTGAATTCGGTAGAAACCAAATGCTGTTCATTTTGCAGTCCATCACGTGGGCCTACTTCTACTATTTTTACAAATTTAGGTAGAGCTATCATTTTCTATTTCCACTCAGCAATTCCCGGCGAAGTTTCGCCGTGAACTGCTTCCTTGTTTTTACGCTGCACGCGGCAAAGCCGCGCTCCGCGGTTAAGGGGGAGAGCTGCGCTTTTGCTGGGCGCATCCTGCGCCCAGCCCTTCGGGCTTGCGCTAAAATTCGCTCCCGGCGAATTTTTCCCCCTTAACAATCTCCCCATCGCTTTGAATTTCATCATATTTTTGATATCTACTCAAATTTTCAC
>JBIOEC010000113.1:0-4401 GCA_044445645.1 Gammaproteobacteria bacterium
ATATAGGCTTTATCCCCCTTTATTAGATGGCGCGTTGCAAACACTATCGTGTTTGTACAACCAGAGCCCTAATGTTATCTATTTGCCGATTGGGTTTGATAAGATTACGTTATACGAACCTCTTTCAACACAATGTTATGTGCATGCTATTCTTCCCAAAGAATATTTAGCATCACCAGCGGACATCGTTCGCGCAGAGCTGACTATATTCAGTGCCGGTGGGACAATTATAGCCAAGATAGCAGGATTTAGTGCTAAGAGAACTACGCAAGCAACCGTTGAAAAACTGCTAGGAATGAGGAAGAATCCTGAAGACGCCTGTTATATCCCTATTTGGCAGCCTTATACAGTAGTCAGTGAAGCACTGCAGCAAGGACAAGCCATTGAACCTATTATTTATGATGCGCGAGATAAAGAGCATGGCAATGTATTCAGCTTGTCAAGCGTGAAGGGATTACTGGCTTTGATTCAAACTCAAATCCAAATTAATGCAAGTAAACAACCGCTAATCATTGTCACTGAGCAAGCGAATTCTCTGCAAGGAGAAAACTTGCATTTGAATCAAGCGCTGCTCAATGGATTCATTAAAACTGCGATTTTGGAACATCCAGAGTTATCGTTAAGGCAATTGGACGTGGCAGAAGGTCAAGCGATCGAACCGCTGTTAGCCGCCCTTAAGCAAGATAACAGTCGTGAAGAACTTTTTGCGTATCGGGAAGAACAATGGTATGTCTCCCGCATTGTGCATGCGGCAGAAGCCAATCGAATTCAGCAGCGTTTAAGTATTCCAAGTGGTCCTTATCGGTTAATCAAAAACACGTCTGGCTTACTGGACGAATTGCGCTTAGTGGAAGAGGAAACTGTAGTTGCATTAGATGACAATGCTGTTGTGATTACACCGAAAGCGGTAGGTTTAAATTTCCGTGATGTACTAAATGCCATGAATTTATATCCGGGCGATCCAGGGCCATTGGGAGGAGATTGTGCGGGAGTGATTCAAGCTGTTGGGAAAAATGTGCATGATTATCAGGTGGGTGATGAAGTTTTGGGGGTGGCGTTGGGGAGTCTAGCGAGTCAAGTGATCACACAGGTTGAACTTATTCACGTGAAGCCTCGCGAATTATCGTTTAGCCAAGCAGCCGCTATTCCTACCATTTTCATGACAGCTTATTACAGTCTTATTAACTTGGCAGGGCTTAAAGCGGGAGAGACGGTTTTAATCCATGCAGGTGCGGGCGGTGTAGGATTGGCGGCAATTCAAATTGCTCAATACTGCCAAGCGAAAATTATTGCCACGGCAGGAAGTGAAGAAAAGCGTGCGTATTTGCAATCATTGGGTGTTCAGCATGTGTTAGATTCGCGCAGTCTTCGTTATCGCGAGGCGATTGCTGAGATTACTCATCATCAGGGTGTGAATGTGGTGTTGAATTCACTGTCGGGTAAGGGGTTTATTGCAGCGACATTAGATTGTACGGCGCGTAATGGGCGCTTTATCGAAATTGGTAAACGTGATATTTGGAGTCCAGAGCAAGTCACAGCTAAACGGGCAGATATTCAGTATCACACAGTAGCTCTCGATACATTGATGGCAGAATATCCTGCGCAGGCTCAACTGTTACTGCATCAAGTGATGGAGTTGTTTGCCCGCCAACAATTAACGCCTATTCATCAAACAGTATTTCATTTGACGCAAGCGATTTCGGCTTTTAAATACTTACAACAGGCCAAACAAATTGGCAAAGTGGTGCTGGAATTACCGCCGGTAGAAATTACCTTTGACTGCAATGCGAGCTATTTAATTACCGGTGGTTTGGGCGGTATAGGTTTAGCGGTTGCACATTATTTATGTGAAAGGGGCGCAGGGCGTATGGTGCTGGCCGGTAGACATTCACCGAGTGATGAGGCGCAAACGTTTATTGCGCAAGCACAGAACGCAAAAATTGAGGTCTTTCAAGCGGATGTTAGCAATAAAGCCGACGTTGAGGCCTTAATCCGTTTTTGTCATTCGGAAAAGTTTCCGCTCAAAGGTATTTTTCATTTAGCCGGTATCATTGATGATGCGCCATTAGATAAACAAACATTAGAACGGTTTGAAAATGTTTTTGCGCCAAAAGCACTAGGCGCTTGGTATTTGCATGAGTTAACCCAAGAGCAACACATCACTTTGGATTATTTTGTATTGTTCTCATCGATTGCTTCACTCAATGGCTCTCCTGCGCAAAGTAATTATGCCACGGCGAACAGTTTCTTGGATGGATTAGCGCAATGGCGGCAACAGCAGCATCTTACTGCACTCAGTATTAACTGGGGACCCTGGGCACAAGTGGGAATGGCGAAAGGGCTCGTCACTACACATCAACGTCGAGGCCTGATCCCCTTTAAAACGCAGGAAGGTATTCAAGCACTGGATTATGCATTACACCAAGACGCAGCTGAGTTAGAAATTATGCAGTGCAACTTGCAACGCATGAGCGAGTCACTCATACAGATCCCTTCGTGGTTGGATGTTTTATTGGAGCGCAAACCAGAATCTGCATTAATGAAACAATTGCAAGGGGCGCCAGAAGAACAACGCGAAGCGCTGTTAAAATCCGTGCTGAGCAATGAGGTTAAAAAAGTATTGGGATTACCCTCTCATCAAATGCTGGACGAAACTAAAGGCTTCTTTGAACTGGGCATGGATTCGTTGATGGCCTTAGAACTTAAGAATCGCTTGCAGGCTCTTCTCAATCAACCTTTATCGAACACGATTGCGTTTGATTATCCCAATCTTGAAAAATTAGTGCCTTATCTGGGGGGGCAATTATCTCTGCGCGGTATGGCGCAAGTGAAGACAAGAGCCATGATAAGCGCTATACATCCATCGGAGCCGATTGCGGTTATTGGTTTGGGTTGTCATATGCCAGGGGGCGCTGATAACCCTGATGCCTTTTGGGCATTATTACAAGCCGGATATGATGCGAGCATTGAGGTTCCTAAAACGCGTTGGAATATTGATGCGTATTATGATCCTAACCCTGATGTGCCTGGCAAAATGATTTCTAGAAAGAGTAGTTTTATGACTTCTCCGATTGATGAGTTTGACGCTGCGTTCTTTGGAATTAGCCCGCGAGAAGCTGAGTATCTGGATCCACAGCAACGGTTATTATTAGAAACCACCTGGGAAGCGTTGGAAAACGCGCGTATCAATCCTGTTGAATTAAAGGGAACGCAAACGGGAGTTTTTATTGGTATGTGTGGGAGTGATTATGCTTCCTTGTTGGGTCGGTATTTAAGTGATATAGAGATTGATGCATATTTAGGTACAGGGGTTGCGGCGAGTACGGCAACAGGGCGCCTGTCTTATCTCTTGGGATTGCAAGGACCGAGTATGGCGATAGACACGGCTTGCTCGTCATCGTTGGTGGCCTTACATCAAGCATGTATGAGTTTACGGCAAGGTGAAAGCGACATAGCGATTAGTGGAGGTGTTAATGTGTTGCTCGCGCCGCAAACGAGTATTGATTTTAGCCAAGCGCATATGCTGGCTCCCGATGGGCACTGCAAGACATTTGATAAAAGTGCGGATGGGTATGTGCGTGGCGAAGGCTGCGGGATTATCATTTTGAAACGGTTAAGTGATGCACAACGCGATAATGATACTATTTTGACGGTGATTAGAGGCAGCGCGGTCAACCAAGATGGTGCGAGTAGTGGTTTGACGGTTCCGAATGGTCCTGCACAAAAAGCTGTGATTCAGCAGGCGCTATCCCAAGCGAAATTAAAACCTGATGAGATTGATTATATTGAGGCGCATGGCACGGGTACAGCTTTGGGTGATCCGATTGAAGTGAACGCGCTGTATCATGTGTTTGGCGCTGATCAAGACGATAATCAACGCACGCGGGCGTTAATGATTGGGACAGTGAAAACAAATATTGGGCACTTAGAAGGGGCTGCGGGAATTGCGGGTATAATAAAAACGATTCTAGCTCTGCAACATGAAGTTATTCCTCAGCATTTACATTTCCATGAGCGCAACCCACAGATCATCGATTTTGCACAAATCCCCGCGCAGCTGCCGCTGCAGCCTATTGCATGGCCAAAACAAGATAATCACATCAGGAGAGCGGGCATTAGCAGCTTTGGTTTTAGTGGCACCAATGCACATGTGATTTTAGAAGAAGCGCCTGATGCTGAAACTATCGTTATTCCAGAAGTCATGCAAAAGGAACTGAATACTCAAGAACACCTATTAATTATCTCCGGCAAAACAGATAAAGCCTTAGCGCAACAGATCCAACACTATATTGAATATTTAACAACGACCCAAAAATCTATTTATGATATTTGCTACAGTAGCCAAGTAACCCGCACACGCTTTGAAAAAATTATTGGTGTAACAGGAAAGACATTAACGGA
>JBIOEC010000114.1:0-4369 GCA_044445645.1 Gammaproteobacteria bacterium
AGATTAGACTGTAGTTTAATTTTGTTTCTTGGGTTAGTGCGTTGGAATTTTTCACAGTCTTCCAAGAAAACGGGGTCTGTCTTACGTGCCCGTTGCCAATCAAATAGAGCTTGGAAGCCGCATGCAGGCATTGCTAGTACTTGTAGAAATTTTTCCTGTGAATTTCGAAGAGGCAGTGGTTCTTGTTTAGCAAAAGAAACTTCACACATATCAATCGCAGCTTCCATTCGTGAGGCCATGTCCTCAGGAGCGCCTTGCCAATTGAGATTAATATAACGGATTAGCTCTGGTACAGAAACTACCGTAAATAGGATATTCCTAAGCATTATGGATACTCCCAACAGATTGCTTAATCTGCTTTATTCCACAGTTTCTTAGAATCCTAGCATACTGCAATAAGTGTGTAAACATACTATTTACCCCCTTGTTTGATTAAATAATTAAAAACCGGGCAGATAACCAATTTCTCCTGTTATTGTGCAATTAGGGTATTTACTTAGAATAGGTTGAGTAACAAGAGTTGTTGGAGGCAGATAAGATATAGATATATTTGAGCTGGCTAATCGGGAGCGTTTAGGTGAAATCAAAGATTTTGTCTGGTCTCGCCATATGGTAATATTACCTATCATATTCACTATAAAAGTAAGCCCATGAATAATTTGCTGTCAGTGTGTAATAAATACAAATTTTGGTTAATCCTTGCTGTTGTCGTAATCGCTGCAGTCATCTGGTGGCTCAAACCATTTTCTGCAATAAAGAATGCTCAGGCTAATCAAGCTATTCCGGTATCTGTAGCAAAAGCCGAACAAAAATCAGTAACTGTAGACTTAACCGCCATAGGTAAAATTTTCCCATACTCAACTGTTTCAATCCGTTCGCAAGTTGAGGGGCCAATCGTTGAGATTCATTTTGCTCGAGGTCAAGATGTGAAAGTAGGGGATATATTGTTTTCTATCGATCCTCGACCCTTTGAAATAGCTTTGCAACAAGCCGAAGCAAACTTGTATAAAGAGAAAGCCTTATTAACGGATGCGCAAGCTGATTCGCAACGGATTAAAACATTACTAAGTAAGCATTACGCTTCCCAAGAAAATTATGACCAAGTTTATAGCGCTATGTTAGCGCAAGAAGCCGCGGTGCGCAGTGCTGAAGCGGATGTAAGCAATGCACAGTTACAATTAGAGTATTGCACTATACGTTCACCTATCGATGGCAGAACAGGCGACATACTGGTTAATTTGGGTAATTTAGTTAAAGCTAATGATAACCAAGCCATGGTTATTATTAATCAACTGAGTCCTATTTATGCGAGTTTTGATGTCCCAGAAAAGTTTCTACCTGCTATTAATCGGCGTATTACTGCTGGGAAAGTGCCGGTTATTGTTAGTGATGTTAACAAAGAAGTTTTATCGGACCAGGGTGAGTTATTTTTTGTGGATAATGCCATCGATAGCTTAACGGGGACCATAGAACTTAAAGCCAATTTCCCGAATAAAAATAATGAATTATGGCCTGGGCAATTTGTGCAGGTTGAATTGGGCCTGTATGATGTGAATGATGCCATTCTTATTCCTACCCGGGCAATTCAGCAAGGACAGAAGGGCAGCTACATCTACGTGATTAACACAGATAATCGAGCAGAGTATCGGGAGATTGAAATTGGTGAGGCGGTTAATAACGATACGATTGTTACCCGTGGACTGGATGCTGGTGAACAAGTGGTGGTGGATGGCCAGTTTCGATTAATTGATGGTAGTAATGTTGTTATTTCATAATCACATACATAATGTGTAATGTAACGTAGGAATTATTAGCTTGAATCCTTCAGCCATATTTATTAATCGCCCTGTCATGACCACTTTGGTCATGTTAGGCATGGTTTTGCTAGGTGTTCTAGGCTATCGTTCACTCCCTATCAGTGATATTCCAAATGTGGATTTCCCAACAGTGACCGTACAAGCCAGTTTGCTCGGTGCTAGTCCGGAAACCATGGCATCCGCAGTAGCAACTCCTTTAGAACGGCAATTTGCAACAATTGCTGGCATTACCTCCATGAACTCAACGAGCGCACTGGGCACTACTCAAGTGACTATTCAGTTTGATTTAGAACGCGATATTGATGGTGCCGCCCAAGATGTGCAGGCGGCAATTAGCCAGGCCACGCGATTTTTACCCTCCGATATGTCCGTTCCACCTAATTATCGAAAAGTAAATCCAGCGGCACAGCCGATTTTATTTATGAATCTCATTTCTGATATTTTGCCATTATCGGTGGTAGATGAATATGCTAATAACCAATTAGCACAGCGATTGTCGATGATTAATGGGGTCGCTCAAGTACAAGTGCATGGCGGACAGAAATATGCTGTGCGGGTGCAATTGGATCCTAATAAATTAAATGCTCGCGGCATTGGGATTAATCAAGTAGCTACTGCGATTGAAAATGCCAATGTTAATTTGCCCACCGGTACGTTAAGCGGTGAGTTTCAAACAGTGACATTAAGCACGACTGGACAATTATTTACTGCTGAAGATTATCGACCGGTGGTGGTAACGTATCAGAATGGAGTGTCGGTACGCTTGGAAGATTTAGGTAATGTCATTGACAGTGTGGAAAACAATAAAACCGCAAGTTGGTTTATGGATACTCGCGCTATAGGTGTCTCCGTACAACGCCAGCCTGGCACTAATACAATTCAGATTATCAATGATATTGAAAAACTATTACCTGAGTTTAGAAAACAGCTTCCACCCGCAATCCAGTTAGAAGTGCTTTATGATCGTTCAGAAACGATTCGTGCCTCAGTGAATGAAGTTAAATTCACTTTGCTATTAGCCTCAGCATTAGTAGTCATGGTGATTTTTCTGTTTTTACGCAATCTACCGGCTACCATTATTGCTAGTGCGGCATTGCCGATCTCAGTAATCACCACTTTTGCCTTTATGGCCTATTTTGATTTTAGCTTGGATAATATTTCCTTAGTCGCTTTAACCTTGGCGGTCGGTTTTGTGGTGGATGATGCGATCGTTATGCTGGAAAATATTAGCCGGCATCTTGAAGCCGGCGACTCAGTGCAAGAGGCTTGTCTAAAAGGTTCCAAGGAAATTGGATTTACTATTTTATCTATGACTTTATCTTTAGTGGCGGTGTTTATTCCCATCTTTTTTATGGGGGGCGTATTAGGACGCTTGTTAAATGAATTCGCGGTGACAATCAGCATTGCAATACTAGTATCGGGTTTTGTTTCTGTGACACTTATTCCTATGCTAAGCAAAAAATTATTGCGCCCACACCAGCAACAACATTTGCAGCAAGGACACACACTGCAACGTGTTTTGGATATTTTTGAGCGTGGTTTTAATGCTGTAGCAGAATATTATCGTAGGAGTTTGCATTGGGCCATGCATCATCCCCGCATTATCATGGCGTGCTTTATTTTAACTCTAATTTTTACAGTGATTTTATATGTTATAACTCCTAAAGGTTTACTACCTGATGAAGATATTGGAATGATCATTGCTTTTACCGAAGCAACGCCGGATATTTCTTTTGATAACATGGCAGCGTTGCAGCAAGAAGTCGCTAAAATTATTCAACAAAATCCCGCGGTGGAATCCTTCAATTCACAAGCAGGCGCAGGTGGAAATAATACCCTGAATAATGGGCGACTCAATATTCGTTTGAAACCACTTAACGAACGCGCACCTATGACTGAAGTTATCCAGCAATTACGTAAGGAAACGGCCAATATTCCTGGAATCAAAGTCTATTTTCAAAGTATGCCGTCTATTTCATTGGGCGGCCAATTGACTAAAGCAACTTATCAATATGTATTACTCGGTACCGATTTAACTGAGCTGTATCACTGGGCGGATATTATGCAAGAGAAAATGACGGAATTGCCTGGGTTGCAAGATGTAACGACTGATATGGAAAACAATAATCCAGAATTAAAAATCAATATTAATCGTGACAAAGCTTCTTTATTAGGTGTAAGTGCCTTGCAAATTGAAACCGCTTTAGAGTTGGCATTTGGTACTAAACAGGTTTCAACCATCTATACTGCGAATAATGATTATCAAGTAATTATAGAGGTAGCTCCTGAGTATCAACTTGATCCCACAGCACTATCTAAACTGCATGTCTCTTCAGATACTGGAGGATTGGTGCCATTAAATACTATTGCTACAATTGAAAATACAGTGGGTCCTTTAACCGTCAATCATAAAAATCAATTACCCTCAGTGACCTTGTCATTCAACTTGGCTCCCGGTACTTCATTAGGTACCGCAGTGAGTGAAGTGGAAAGTTTAGCGCAACGCTTGCAGTTACCCAATAGTATTAGTACGACTTTCCAAGGTAATGCGC
>JBIOEC010000115.1:0-4350 GCA_044445645.1 Gammaproteobacteria bacterium
GGTATGTATAGTTCTTTTCATGGAAAATTATGCGATAATACGCTTTTTAAACACGATTCTTAAAGAGGACATTATGGACACCAACAAACAAAAAGCTTTAGATGCTGCACTAAGCCAAATCAAACGCCAATGTGGCGCTGGCGCGATTATGCGCATGGGAGACTCTACTGTTGCAGAAGATATTCAGGTTATTTCCACTGGATCATTAATGCTAGATATTGCCCTGGGTTTGGGTGGATTACCTCGCGGCCGAATTATTGAAATTTATGGTCCAGAATCCTCTGGTAAAACCACTCTTACGTTGCATGCCATTGCAGAATGCCAAAAAAATGGCGGCACTGCAGCTTTTATCGATGCTGAACATGCATTTGATCCAGGCTATGCACGCAAATTAGGTGTTAATGTAGATGACTTGTTGGTATCACAACCTGATACAGGCGAACAAGCATTAGAAATCAGTGACATGTTAGTGCGTTCAGGTGCTGTGGATATTGTAGTAATCGATTCTGTAGCGGCATTAACGCCAAAAGCGGAAATTGAGGGTGAGATGGGTGATAGCCATATGGGCTTACAAGCACGCTTAATGTCACAGGCGCTACGCAAATTAACCGGTAATATCAAACGTTCCAATACATTGGTGATTTTTATTAACCAAATTCGGATGAAGATTGGGGTAATGTTTGGTAACCCAGAAACCACTCCCGGTGGTAACGCATTAAAATTCTATGCTTCTGTACGTTTAGATATTCGTCGTATTGGCTCAATAAAGAATGGTGAAGAAGTCATTGGTAATCAAACACGAGTGAAAGTAGTGAAAAATAAAGTAGCACCACCGTTCAGAGAAGCCGAGTTTGATATTCTGTACAACGAAGGCATTTCCCGTACAGGCGAGATTATTGATCTGGCTGTTAAGTTGGGGCTGATTGATAAAGCGGGTGCATGGTACAGTCATCAAGGCACGAAGATTGGCCAAGGTAAAGATAATGTGCGTAATTATTTGTTGGAAAATAAAGCCATTGCCGAAGCGTTAGAGAAAAGCATTCGTACAGAACTGCTCACAAAACCACACACACAAGTGACGAGTGACATAGCAGAAGAAGTAGATGCTTAAAACGGTGGATGAATTGTCCCCACAAGATGTATCAGAGTGTAGAACGCGCGCGCTAAATTTATTAGCGCGCCGCGAACATAGCGAACGTGAATTATATTTAAAATTAATTGCAAGAGATTTTGCAGAAGAAGTCATTCTCCAAGTGATTCAGCAACTGGTTGCCAAGAATTTTTTGAGTGATCTGCGGTTTGCTGAATTATATGTGCAGCAGCGCGCGCGCAAAGGATATGGTCCTCTACGTATTCAGCAAGAGTTGCAGCAACGGGGAGTGCAAGTAGAGTTGATTGAGCAAACATTGGCGGCTTATCACAGCGAATGGGTAGGGAATGCGCAGCAAGCTTGGCAAAAATATATGCGCTTACATCCTCAGGCTGAATTTACTAAGCAACAGAAATTTTTGCTCTATCGTGGATTTAGTTTTGAACAGATTAGAGCTGCAATAAAAAATTAATAACTATTATTTAATTTCTCAATAATGGGAGTCGTCATTCCCGATGAGAAAATTTTTCTACGAAGCCTTATCCCTCAGAGGGAATCTAGTACTAAAATCTCTGGAGAGCATACTCCTAGATTCCCTCTGCGAGATCTTTGGATTTATAGAGCTTTTTTCATCAGCAATGACAGTATATTAAAGATCTTTTTAGGTAGTAATAACATGAATACTAACGAATTACGCCAGCGTTTTTTAGAATATTTCATTAAGCAAGAACATACTTTAGTACCTAGTAGCCCATTGATCCCCGCGAACGATCCCACCTTGCTTTTTACCAATGCGGGAATGGTGCAATTCAAAGATGTATTTTTAGGTCATGAGCAACGCCCATATCAACGTGCTACCAGCAGTCAGCGTTGCGTGCGTGCAGGCGGAAAACACAATGATCTAGACAACGTAGGCTACACCGCAAGACATCATACATTTTTTGAAATGTTGGGTAATTTCAGTTTTGGTGATTACTTCAAACGTGAAGCCATCCAATTTGCCTGGGATTTTCTAACTAATGAATTAAAAATCCCCAAAGAAAAACTGTGGATTACCGTGCATATTACGGATCAAGAAGCAGAAGATATTTGGTTAAAAGAAATCGGCGCAGATCCTACACGATTTTCGCGTTGTGATGAAGACAATTTTTGGAGTATGGGTGAAGTAGGTCCTTGTGGCCCCTGTACTGAAATTTTTTATGATCACGGTGCACAAATTCCAGGCGGCCCTCCGGGCAGCCCTGATCAAGAGGGCGATCGTTATGTAGAAGTTTGGAATTTGGTTTTCATGCAATTTAACCGCACCGCAGATGGTAGCATGACACCTTTACCCAAACCTTCTGTAGATACGGGAATGGGATTAGAGCGAATTGCAGCAGTTATGCAAGGTGTGCACAGCAATTACGATATTGATTTATTTAAAACTTTAATTGCTGCAGCTGGCAAAATCATTCAGGTGAGCAATCTTAATCAACCTTCATTACGCGTTATTGCCGATCATATTCGTTCTAGCAGTTTTTTAATTGTCGATGGTGTGCGTCCATCTAACGAAGGTCGTGGTTATGTATTACGCCGAATTATTCGACGTGCGGCACGACATGGTTATAAATTAGGTGTGCAAGATATATTCTTATCAAAACTTGTTCCTGTATTAGTACAGTTAATGGGTGATGCTTATCCGGAATTAAAACTGCAGCAAACGGTAGTGGAAAAAGTGTTGCAGCAAGAAGAACAACAGTTCTCACGCACTTTGGCACAAGGTATGCGAATTTTTCAACAAGCTGTTGCTGTGCTAAAAACCAAAGAACTCCCGGGTGACGTAGTATTTAAACTTTATGATACCTATGGATTTCCCGTTGATTTATGCGCTGATATGGCGCGTGAACATGGATTAACTTTAGATATGCCTGGTTTTGAAATCTGTATGGAGCAACAACGCTCGCAGTCGCAAGCGCACAGCCATTTTGTGATGGCAGAACGTTTAGACTTGAAGCATTTGGCTGTCACGGAATTTACTGGTTATCAACACCTACAAGATAATGGAAAAATTGTATTGCTATTACGCGATGGTCAACCAGTAGACAAGTTATTGGCTGGTGAAAAAGGTATTATTATTTTGGATCGTTCGCCTTTCTATCCGGAAGGAGGAGGGCAGGTGGGTGATGTAGGCGCAATATCTAATCCAGTAAGTACGTTCACAGTACAAGATACTACTAAACAAGATGCGATTATTTTGCACCATGGTTTAGTCACTTCAGGTGAAATAATCACTGGAACTGAAATACGCGCAGAAGTTAATGCATCTATACGCACAGCTACCCGTTTAAACCACTCAGCAACCCATTTATTGCATGCTGCATTACGGAATGTACTAGGAACCCATGTGGTGCAAAAAGGATCATTAGTTAATCCTGATTATTTGCGGTTTGATTTCTCACATTTCACCCCTATTACTGCAGAGGAAATTACGGCGATTGAACTCCAAGTTAATGACCAAATTCGCATGAATACTGAGGTAAATGTAGAGTGGCTAGATAAAGAACAAGCCATGGAGCGTGGCGCACTTGCGTTATTTGAAGAAAAATATGGCGATGAAGTGCGGGTGCTTACCATGGGAGATAAATATTCTGTAGAGTTGTGTGGAGGAACGCACGTGCAACGTACAGGAGATATTGGCTTATTTAAAATTATCCAAGAAACCGGTATTGCAGCTGGAGTACGTAGACTTGAGGCCGTGACCGGTGCCAAGGCTGTCGCTTACATACTGGCGCAGGATAAACAACTACGTGAACTCGGCAGTTTATTAAAAACTCCTAGAGATCAGATTACCCATAAAGTTCAACAAACATTAGAGCGCACACGTGAATTGGAAAAAGAAATAGAGCGCTGGCAAAGCAAAAATATTCATTCTGCTGTGCAAGGTTTGTTATCTAGCGTGCAAGTGGTAAATGGCATTAATGTTTTGGCAACTACTTTTAATGAAGCTGGGCGCAAAGGTTTGCGAGAAGCGGCAGAGCAAGTATTACATAAACTGGAAAATGCTATTATTTGTCTAGCGGCTGTAGAAGAAGGTCAAGTGGGCTTGCTAGTGGCGGTTAGCAAAAACCTGACTGCCAAATTCCCTGCAAATGAGTTAATGAAAGAAGTTGCTCAGCAAGTAGGTGGCAAGGGGGGCGGCAGGCCGGATATGGCACAAGGTGCTGGAAATTTGCCGGATAAACTACCTGCAGCATTGGAATCAGTGAGTAAGTGGCTAGAAA
>JBIOEC010000116.1:0-4343 GCA_044445645.1 Gammaproteobacteria bacterium
TATCAATTGTATTTAAGTTTATTTTTCCTAATGCCGCTTTGTAGGTGTTTAAAAAATCCTGAGTTCTCCCGTGTTTCTTTAATACCGATAAACTTATAATAATTCGTGCAGGATTATCACCTAGAGCATTTAGCGTACTCTCAATCAAAGGTTGATTATTAGTGCTCAACAATTGTGTTAAAGCTCTCTCGTATTTATCATCGCTGTTAAAACTCAGTATGGTTTTACCAAGTTCTGCCAGCACTTTTCCATTAAAGGATTTAAAGCGCATGGATTTGAAAATCACTGAATAGGTTAATTCATCTATACTCTCCGATTTAAAAAAATTAGAGCCTTTTACTTTCTCTAAGCAATGTAATATTGCCTGAATAATTATATTATGTTGCGAGGCAGGAAATTTTTCTATATTTTCAAAGTAAAAGTCAGGAACCAGCTTGTAATACATAGTCTCATAGCTTATGCGAATAAGAGGGCGCTGTTGTCTTGAAATATTATCCCACCACTCCTCCCCCATCATTTTTTTTATCTGATCTTGGACTCTAATAATCACCCGGTTCTGTTCTTTATATACCGCATCAATGTTTTCCCTTAGCTGTTCATCGATTACAGTGTGAACATAAAAAGGGATGGTGTAGTCTAAAGCAATAGGTTCCACTCCTGAGAAGCTTTCTAACGCTGCGTAAATTAGCTTGCTGGTAGGACTGCTAATATTATGTTCCCGTACAAGCTTGCGATACTGTTGAATAGCATCTGAAAAATTTTTATTGGCATAAAAATAGACCAGTCCCCACTCAGCTAAAGCATCAGCTCTGTCTTGCTGAGAATGATAGTAACGATTTGATTGTAATAAACCTCTCATCAAACCATCTAATTTTTTAATTACTTTACG
Organism: Gammaproteobacteria bacterium; assembly: GCA_044445645.1. Taxonomy (GTDB): domain Bacteria; phylum Pseudomonadota; class Gammaproteobacteria; order JBIOEC01; family JBIOEC01; genus JBIOEC01. The sequence continues at coordinate 890 of JBIOEC010000116.1, forward strand.
TAATATGTATTTAGAGTTCGACTTATTGATAGTTCTTTGTTCGCAGAGTCTTGCCACACCTTGCGCCATCCCGATTATAGTGCGAACATCCATACTTAATTCTTTAAATATTTCTTCCGTGCTGATAAGTAGCCAAAAATTATCAAGAATCTCTCCTGTAGGTTTATCAAGCTCATCTTGCCAATGCTTATGGCTAGTTATCCTTTCATAAAGATCCGTAGCGGAGAACCATGACGCTGATGGTGTCCCTGAAAATGGTACTGGAGCATAGTTCGTTGGAAGCGTTATATCACGAGGATAAAGATTTATTGATGGTGAAGGTTCTGTTGGTAAATTTGCAACATCTAGCCCTTGTGTTTGCTCCGCTTCACCTATCTGAGTATTACGCGTAGTTTGTGCTCGCATTCCAGCAACGAATAGAAGGTATAAAGTAAGCGCATCGCGGAGAAATTTGGTTAATCTCATAATATTAAAATAAGTAGCCAGCCAGGAATGGCTATATAATAGCTAACTATACGAATATACTCACCAGGTAAATACCCCATGTATACCTGCTATAGTCCCCTATACAGGGCTAATAGCTCTGGCGCTCTCTTGCGTTGTTGGCCTTTGCAACTGATGGTGCGCATAACAGAAAAAAACTCTAGCTGGGCATTGCTGTAAACCTTACGAATAAAAGATGTATCATGATTAGAAATCAAGACAGAAATCCCTCGCTGCATTAAACTTTCTGCGGCATGCACAAGTTGCCTCTGCTGCTCAATAAGAAAAGGTTGGTAACTATAGCTAGTAAAACTAGCAGTCGCAGTGAGAGGTATATAGGGTGGATCGCAGTACACCACATGCCCGACTCGAGCACGTTGCATGCTTTTTTTAAAATCCGCACACATGAAAGTCACTTGGCGCTGAGATTTACGATAGAAATATTCCATTTCTTCACGGGGAAAATAAGCTTGGCGATAACGTCCAAAAGGGACGTTAAATAAACCAGATCGGTTATAACGGCATAATCCATTATAGCCATGCCGGTTTAAATAAATAAACAATGCGGATCTCTGCCAGATATCCTCACAGTAATTAAACTTTTCACGCAATGCATAATAACGTTCAGGTTGATTATTTTTGGGTTGGAAATAATCTTCTACATAATTAATAAATTCAACGCCATAAGCTTGTAGCAACTGATAAACCTGAATCAAATCAGTATTCACATCATTTAATAGATAGCGTGGGTAATTAGTATTAAGAAATACGGCACCAGAACCTACGAAGGGTTCTATTAGTTTAGTCCCAAGAGGAAGCCGTGGGCAAATATGTTCGAGCACTCGATATTTATTGCCAGGCCATTTTAGGAAGGAACGGTGTTTGGTCATGAGGCGTTTACTTTTTATTAACTTTATATTAAAATATTTTTAACTTAAAATGAAGATAGTTTATGACTTCCATTTCCCGTTTAGTCCAGCACTTAGGCAAGAAACGCATATTATCTACAGCTACCTTACAGCAGGCTGAGGTTGCATCCACTGCGCAGAAAATACCATTAATTCACTATTTAGTACAACAATCTTTAGTGGGCAGCAAAGAAGTACTTACCTTTGCTGCTGAGTTATTTCAATTGTCTATTTATGATCTTAGTACTTACAATTTGGAAGAATTGCCCAAAGACTATATTTCTATTCCTTTAATCAAGCAGCATTACGTACTTCCATTGTTTTATCGTCAAGGTCATCTGGTACTGGCCATGGCCGATCCAAGTGAGCACCAGGCTATAGAGGACTTCACCTTTCTCTTCAGCCAGCCCTGTATTATTACTATTGTAGATGCTAAACAACTACAAATCACTATCGAATATGTGTTACAGCTACTACATAAGCAAAAACTTCACGCCTCTTTGCAAACCATTGCCACAATCGAGCCTACATTTTCCTCACCTAGGCTATATTACCAAACTGAAGAAGCGCCCGTAGTTGCCTATATTCATCAACTATTGCAGGATGCGGCTGAACAACAAGTATCTGACGTGCATTGTGAACCCTACGCCGATTATTATCGCATTCGTTTACGCCAAGATGGAATACTATTAGACTATGCCAGCCCCCCAGCGCATGTGGCTCCACGATTGGCAGCGCGCATTAAAGTGATGGCTGAACTTAACATCGCTGAATGTCGTCTCCCGCAAGACGGTCGTTTTGAATTTGTTACCCGGCAGCAGCAAGCTGTAGATATCCGGGTTAGTACCTGTCCAGTTTTGCATGGTGAAAAAATAGTCTTACGATTGTTAAATAGCCAGGCATCCGCTTTAGATATTGCGACATTAGGCCTGGAACCTACTCAACAGCAGCAACTGTTACATAATTTGCAACAACCTTGCGGGCTAATTTTAGTCACGGGTCCCACCGGCAGTGGTAAAACCATTACTTTATATAGTTTACTGCAACATTTAAATAATGGACAACGGAATATTAGCAGTGTTGAAGATCCTGTGGAAATTCAATTGTCGGGTATTAATCAAGTCGCTATTCAGCCCGCGCTAGGGTTGGATTTTTCTCAGGTACTGCGCTGCTTCCTGCGTCAAGATCCGGATATTATCATGGTAGGAGAAATTCGTGATGCAGAAACCGCACGTATGGCTTGTCGAGCCGCACAAACCGGACATCTAGTTTTATCTACCTTGCATACGCAAAATGCAGTTGGAGCATTAGTCCGGTTACAACAGCTAGGTATCACCGCCAATGAACTGGCTAGCAGCATTAAACTTATCATTGCACAGCGTCTAGTACGCCGTCTGTGTAAAACTTGTCATGCTCAACAAAAATCTGAATGGTTAAGTGTAGCAGAACCTCTATATATTTTTAATGGTTGCAAAAATTGTCATCAGGGCTACCAGGGGCGTACAGGAATTTTTGAACTGTTTGCTATGGATGCTACATTAGCGCAGATGTTAAATGAAAATATGAATTACTCACATATTTTTAATTACGCGCAACAGCAAGGACTCACGTTAAATCAATCTGGTGAATTAAAGATTCAACAAGCTATTACCGATATGCATGAATTAAAACGTGTGCTGTAATGACTCCCTTGGTGCACAGAATATTGGATTTGGAAATAACAACATGGTGTTTAAAAAGAAAATTCGACAACATCTTATTACCCAATGGACTCAGCAACTAGCACTATTATTACAGGCCCATTTGCCTCTTGCGCAGGCTTTACAATTATTAGCCAAAACATCGATGAATCCTCCATTACGTAACTTAACACTAACACTCTACCAAGATGTCATGAATGGGTTACCTTTATCGCAGGCTTTAGCTGCTTATCCCTTTTATTTTGACTCAACCTATCGTCAGCTGATAATCGCTGCCGAACAGTCAGGCAGGTTAGCCGTGATTTTGCAGCGCATCGCTGCGCAACAAATGGCTCAGGAACAATTGCGTGCGCAGTTATTAAA
>JBIOEC010000117.1:0-4288 GCA_044445645.1 Gammaproteobacteria bacterium
CCAGCCCTTGGCATATAGCTGATCTGGGGCTAAGTTAGCGGTAATGACTAATAATACGTTTTCGGCCATGATTGATTGTAGCAGGGTACCTAGGATCATGGCGTCTGCTACGTCTTCTACTAGCAATTCATCTAAGCATAGCACTTTAATCTGGTTTGCTAATTGAGCAGCGATTTCATTGAGAGGATTTGCATGACCTTGTAATTTATGTAACTCAGTATGGACAAATTGCATAAATTCCTGGAAGTGCAGGCGCCGTTTGTTTTCTGTAGGCAGATACTCATAAAACATATCCATCAGCCAGGTTTTTCCCCGGCCCACTTCACCCCATAAATAGGCACCTTGATAAGCGCCTGGTCTAGCCTGGGCTATATTCTGCTGAAACAGAGTATTCAGCACTTGGATGGCCTCTTGCTGAGAAGGGTTGGGTAGAATTTCTTGCTTAGTGAGCGCTTGTTGGTAGCGTGATATAATAGGCATAAGTACTGTTCTCAAGTAAGTCAGAGGTTATAATTTTCCCGTGTCTGTTAATTTAGATCCAAATCACAGCTACATTATTATAGGCAATTATGGTAATGATACACTAGCGCTTATTCAGTGGGCAGTGGAACATGCTTTAGTTAATGTCACTGTGGTTTCCGTCGATACTGGATGGGCTGCTCCTAGTTGGGCAAAACATGTGCTTGAGTGTGAAGCCCGTGTGCGAGAACAAGGGTACCAAGTTGTACGTTTGGTATCGACCACATCTTTTACAAATTTGATCAAACAACGCGGCTATTTTCCTACACCAAAGTTTCAATGGTGCGCTAATGTGTTAAAAGGTGCTCCCATCTTGTTGTGGCTCGATCAACATGATCCTAGTGTTAGTGCTCGAGTTTTATTGGGCCATCGTCGCGTGAGTGCGCGGAGCAAACAAAATTTACCTGAACATATTTCCGAAAGTGATAGTTTTGCTGGACGCGATGTTTATTATCCGTTAGCTACTATGAGCACGGTGAAGCGCGATAAATTATTATCGCATGCAGGGGTAGTGCCACTAACTCATCGTAGCTTAGAATGTGATCCTTGCATTAACAGTGATACATTTGACCTATCACTGTTAAACCAAGATGAAATACAACGATTGAATGAATTAGAAGTAGCGGTAGGTAAAATGATGTTTGTACATTTAACCGACAAGTTATCAGATGGTGGTATTTTAAATATAATAAAAAACGCGGAAAAAGTTTCGTCTTCAGCAAAGAGTTCAGATGTTTTAGAAAATATGGGATGTGGTGATCCTTATGGATGTGGAATTTAATACCCCAAACTTTATTTTTTTTGGAAAGCAATCTAATAAAAAAAACATATTTTTAACATTTCTTTTGCTTTATAGTTGCACTTTCTAATTTACCTGATACAATTAAAAACTGAAAACATTTGGTGCTGCCAAATGAATACTGGTATGCATAATTATGTGCATGCTTCCCGTTTAATTTATATCGATATAAGGAAGAGAACAATGAAAAACTGGTTAAAATTTGTTGTTGTGGGTTCTTGTGTAGCAGCTCTATCTGCTTGTGGTCCTCAATGGGCTTGTGGCGATGACTGTGAAGAGGAAGAAGAAGAAGAAGATGTTGTTTACATCGAAGTAGACAAAAAAGGTCCACACGGCGAACGTGAACACATCGAAATCGAAGAAAGAATTGAACGTATGGAAGAAGCTGAATCTTACAAACGCTAAGCAGTTTTCAAATACGATTCTGTATAAGGCAAGCCAACCTTTCAGCAATGATCGGTTGGCTTTGTTTTATGTGTTATGTTAGCTGCTTTTTGCAGGGAATGTTGGAAAGGACTTCACTCTTTACTAAACTACAAGGAGCGTATTATGTATAAATCTCTTATCTCTCTCTCATTAATCTTAGTAACTCAAATTGGTTATGCTGCTGTTTGGGAATTAAATACCAATAAATCATCTTTAAATTTTGAGTCAACCAAAAATACTACGATCACAGAAGAAAATAAATTTAAACAATTTACTGGAACCATCGATGATAAAAATGCGACTGCAAAATTCGATGTTTCTTTAAATAGTGTTGATACTCGCATTCCTGTACGTGATGAACGTATACGTGAATTATTATTTGAAACTGCGCGTTATCCAATTGCTTCTTTTACTACACAGTTTGATACTAAATATATATCTGAACTGAGCGATAATAAACCGCATACTATTCCTGTAGATGGCACATTAAACTTGCATGGGGTAGAACATAAAATCACTTCACAAGTGATAGCACAACAACTTGATGCTAACACTTTACAAATTAAAAATGCTGAACCGATTGTACTGAACACAGATGATTATAATTTGGGAGCTGGAGTGGCAGCTTTAACAAAAATTGCGGGTCTACAAAGTATCGATTCTTCTGTTCCCGTTTCGTTTACGTTGATATTTGATAAGAAATAAAAGTTGATATTCTCCTTCCCCTTGCATAGGGGGAGGAGAACTTCAAGCCTGAGTAGTTACCTTCTGATTATCCTACTTTGCCAATTACCATAGGAACGCCTTGAGTGTTTCCATGGAATTGTTTCGCCAGATCCCAATCTATATTGGCCTGCATATTTCCAGTGGCATGTTGTGTAACAGCTTTTAAGGCATCTAGACTATAGTCACCATTATCTTGATAATCTTCTAAGACTTGGTGAGCTTCTAGCCATAAATACCCATCTTTCCAACCGACTTTATAAGGTTGGTGTGAGATGTTTACCTCTGTTCCTAAAGGCATAATGCTATATAGTTGTTCTACGTCAGCATTAAACATATTAATGCAGCCATGGCTGACACGTCGGCCTATGCCCGCTTCTTTATTGGTGCCATGAATTAAATAACTGGGGTTAGAAAGACGCATTTTGTGTTTACCCATCGGGTTATCAGCGCCAGGTGGGATAAAGTCGGGGAGGGTGCGGCCTTCTAAACGTGCTTCTTCTTTAATGGATTGTGGCACGTACCAATTGGCATTTTCTTGTTTTTGGGTAATGGATAATGTTCCTAAAGGGGTTTTCCAATCCGTATCCATTCTGCCAATGCCTACCGGGTAAGTGTATACCTTGGAGCCATCAGGAGTAAAATAGTAAAGTCGCAGTTCGGCTAAGTTTATAATAATTCCTTTGCGCTGCGCTCGCGCAGGTAACACATAGCGGGAGGGGATAACGACTAGTGTGCCATCTCCTGGTATCCAAGGATCTATATGCGGATTAGCCTGAACCAGTTCTTCAAATCCCACGTTATATTTTGCCGCAAGATTAATAAAACTGTCTTCATACTTGGTGGTAGTGAGCTGCATTTCCCCGACTACGTCTGTAGTCGGAGTTAAGGCAAATACCGAGGCATGTATGGGTAAAACAGACGCTACTCCTAATGCAGTAACTACGACTTGAATTGTACTTCTAAAATGCATGTTGCCATCCTATATTTTTTTAGCTAATTTTTCCTATAACCATGGGGATACCACGTGTATGCCCATGAAAGCGTTTTGCCAAAGCCCAATCTACATCAGCGGGCATATTAGCTGTGGCATTTTGAGTGATTTTCATCAGTTGATTTAAACTATAATTGGCTGCTGAATCTTGATAATCCTCAAGCGGTAGATGCGATTCCAACCACAAATAACCATTCGCCCATCCTGCTTTGTAGGGTTCATGCACGATATTAACGGCAGTGCCCACAGGTGTCATATTATATAGCTCAGCCACATCTTTAGGAAACATATTAATGCAGCCATGGCTAACTCGGCGCCCTATGCCTGCAGGTTTATTGGTTCCATGGATTAAATAACTAGGGTTAGATAAGCGCATAGCATGCTCACCTAAGGGATTGTCAGGGCCTGGTCCGATAGAAGCGGGCAGAGTACGGCCTTCTAGCTTGGCTTCTTCATGAATGGATTTGGGCACATTCCAAGTGGGTTTTTCTTGTTTGCCAATAATGGTAAAACGCGATATTGGAGTTTTCCATTGATCCCGGCCAATTCCTAAGGGATAGGTATACACTTTGCCTCCCCCTGGAAAGTAATACATACGCATTTCCGCCACATTAATCACAATACCTGAACGTTGGTTTTTAGGCGGCAGGATATGACGCGAAGGTATGATCACTAAAGTGCCTTCACCAGGAATCCATGGATCGACAGTTGGGTTAGCTTGTACCAATTCAACAAAACCTACGTCAAATCTGTCTGCTAGGGTAATAAAGCTATCTTCATATTTAGTGATTGCTAATTTTATTTCCCCTACCACATCAGAATTAGGG
>JBIOEC010000118.1:0-4260 GCA_044445645.1 Gammaproteobacteria bacterium
ATTCAAAACAAGTGTTACACTTTTGTCAAAATAATCATATTCCGTTTATTTATGCCTCAAGTGCAGCTATTTATGGCGGCAGCGATACATTTAAAGAAACCCCAGAATATGAATCACCCCTAAATGTATATGGTTATTCAAAACATTTGTTTGATAATTATGTGCGACGGTTATGGGCCGATAAGAAATTAACTACGCAAGTAGTGGGATTTCGTTATTTTAATGTCTATGGTCCGCGTGAAGCGCACAAAGGTTCTATGTCGAGTGTAGCTTTTCATTTTAATAATCAAATCCAGGCAAATGGTGAAGTGAAATTATTTGCAGGAACTGATGGTTATGGTGATGGAGAGCAACGTCGCGATTTTGTATTTATCGATGATATCGTAGCCGTGAATTTATGGTTTTTACAGCATCCTGAAATTAGCGGTATTTTTAATGTGGGTACCGGTAGAAGCCAAAGTTTTAATGATGTCGCAAATGCCGTTATCGCTTGGCATAATGGTAAAGGAAAAATTACTTATATTCCTTTTCCCGATCATCTTAAAGGTGCTTATCAAAGCTACACGCAAGCTGACATTACTGCATTACGGAATGCCGGGTATACCGGAGAATTCCATACAGTGGAGCAGGGCGTAAAGAAATACTTAGATACTGTGAACAGTAATTCCCGGTGAAAATTTGAGTAGATATTAAAAATATGATGAAATTCAAAGCGATGGGGAGATTGTTAAGGGGGAGAAGCGCAGCTCTCCCCCTTAACCGCGGAGCGCGGCGTTGCCGCGCGCCGCGGAAAAACAAGGAAGCAGTTCACGGCGAAATTTCGCAGGGAAATGCTGGTATGGTGAATTAAAATGCTGTCATCCCGCGTCTGTGCGGGATGACGAACTCTAACTCATCCACATAATAATGCTTATGCAGGATCAAAATTTATGCGTTTCCTATACACTATACTGCTGTACTCACTCGTTCCATTCGCACTGATCCGTCTCTGGTGGCGTGGCCGCAAAAATCCTGCTTACCGTCAACGCTGGGAAGAACGCCTGGGTTTTGTTCCTAAGCATACCGATAACCCGGTGTGGGTGCATGCAGTGTCGGTAGGTGAAAGCATTGCCGCTATTCCATTAATTCGTAAACTACTCGCTGAGCAAAATCCGGTTGTAGTCACCACGATGACGATCACTGGTGGTGAAAGAATTAATGCTTTATTCGGTTCGCAAGTCACTCATTACTATTTACCCTACGATCTTCCTGGTGCGGTGCGGCGTTTTATAAAAAGAGTTAAGCCGCGAGTGGGGATTCTCATGGAAACCGAAATTTGGCCTAATTTATATGCACGATGTGCCCGTGAGCAGCTGCCAATAATATTGGCAAACGCCCGCCTTTCACCTAAATCTGCAAAACATTATGGTTATTTTTTACCGTTATTCACTCCTGCTTTACAACGATTAACATTTATAGCAGCACAAACCCAAATGGACGCGGATCGTTTTTTAGCATTAAAAGCGAATAAAGAAAAACTCAGTGTTATGGGTAATATTAAATTTGATATTGAAGTTCCTGATAAAGCCCGCGTTGAAGGTCAACAACTGCGTTCAGCTATCACCTCACGCCCAGTATGGATCGCAGCAAGTACGCATAAAGGTGAAGAAGAGCTAGCGCTTAAAGCCCATTCTCAAATCCGTCAAAAAATTCCTAATGCCTTACTTATTTTGGTACCAAGGCATCCAGAACGCTTTGCACAAGTGGCTGAATTAATCGAACAACAAGGTTTTACCCTGAATCGGCGCAGCACCCAAGATGCCACAGCTTTGCCCAGCGTAGATGTATTTTTGGGAGATACTATGGGTGAGCTACTTACATTTTATGCCGCTGCTGATGTGGCATTTGTAGGCGGCAGTTTTGCGCCCATTGGTGGACATAATGTATTAGAGCCAGCCGCACTTGCTGTGCCGGCAGTAACCGGCCCTAATACTTTTAATTTCACTGAGATCATGAGCTTAATGCAACAAGCTCATGGGTGTATACAATTACAAAATCCAGAACAACTTTCTGGTACCATTATTGACTTACTGACTGATACCACTAAACGTGAGGATATGGGTAATGCGGCTTATCAAGTCGTGCAAACCAACCGCGGTTCCTTTGCCCGTTTATGGGAAATTGTTAAAAAGTATTAGTAAGCGAGAGTATAATAAAACTCATCCATCTGACTCGCAAGTTTCTTGTTTTAAAGTTAGCTTTCCGAAAAATTCAGTCCGGATACTAGCCAGGGTGGCAAAATATGGGCAAGTATGGTATCTTAGCGGCGGCTTATCAGCCTTAATTTTATCTAAAAAAGTTTTCCAGGGAAGAGACATCTATTAATAGGGCAATAATATTTATCAATAAACAAGGGGTCTTTAGTTATGGAGTCAAAATCTAATCCTATAATGCTAATTGCGATTATCCTGAGTATCGTACTCGGTATCGTTTGTGGCATGTACTTTCCTGATGAAATGCTATCGGTTCAATGGATCGGTACTGTATTTATGAACATGTTAAAACTGATAGTACTACCATTAGTATTTTCAGCACTAGTGGCCTCTATTGGCTCAATGGGTAGTTTACGTCAAGTAGGTTCCATTGGCGGATGGACATTAGGCTATGTCTTTTTTAGCGTATCCGTTGCTGTGGTTATTGGCTTGGTGCTCATCAATGTATTTCAACCAGGAGTAGGTGTTGACCCAGCGATTATTCCTATAGATCCAAATGAAGAACTCAGTCGTAAGCAGCTTACTTTTGATAGCTTTGTTTTGAGCTTATTCCCACCTAATATTGTTGAAGCAGCAGCTAAATTTGAAATGATGTCTATCGTGATATTTAGTGTGGTATTTGCTATCGGCTGTTTGGCAGCGGGTGAAGAAGCCAAACCCGTTATTGCATTCTTTGTTGGCGTTAGAAGAATTTTCATTAAAATGATTATTTGGTTGATGTTTTTAACCCCAATAGGTTTATTCTCTTTACTAGGAAGTGCTATCGCGCAAGCCGTTAAGCAGAATCAACTTATGGAAAGCGTTTTAGGTGTATTGGCATTTATTGTGGTATTTATGTTTGGCTTATTATTGCAGGTATTCTGGCAATTAATGCTGATGGCGATTATCACGAAACGTAATCCCATTAAATACCTCAAAGCCGCTTCTGGGGCACTTGCTACCGCTTTTGGTACCTCAAGCTCTATGGCGACTTTACCGGTAGCAATGGTTGTGGCGCAAGAACAAGGTATTCGTGATGAAGTAACACGTTTTGTATTACCTTTTGCAACCACCATTAACTTGGCAGGAACCGCAATGTATGAAGCCGTTTGCGCATTATTCTTTTGCCAAGTCCTTGGAATTGAATTGAGCTTAATGTCACAAATAGCTCTCTTTATAACCGCAATCTTTGCTGGTATGGGTGCAACTGGTATTCCTGAAGGCGGATTGGTAACCATGGTAACAGTATTACGGGCTACTAACGTGCCTGTTTCAGCCATTGCCGTATTGCTGCCGTTTGATCGTATCTTAGATCGTTTCCGTACTATGGTAAACGTAACTGGAGACTTAGTGTGTGCAGCGCTGGTGGATCACTTTACTCGAAAGAAAGGTGAGGCTGTTCCAACCATTACCTCAGGTAATTAATACCCTCTCTATAATCTGAAATTTGTTGGTGATCCCGTGGTAACTATTCTAATAGTTCCACGGGATCCGGACAAAATCTGCATTCTAAACTATATTTTTCACATCTTATTGAACCTAAAAAGAAAGATTGAAGGTCACATCCAAATAAGTGGAGGAATTCGCTTTCTAGCCCAGGCGCCATTCCCAATAAGGTTGTAGCCTTTGCAAAACGCGTGGTGGTTTAGCCAAAACGGATGCGATAGATGCGCGGATATTAGCAGACTATGGATGTTAAACTCTAAGCTGTCCTTCGCACAGAAAATGCTATGGCTGACAAGTATTAGTATGCTTTATTTTACTATTGCATGTTTTCTAGGATATTCGCATATGGAGCAAGTTCTTTTTGGAAAAGGCGCGATATATCCAAGAGACACGGCCATTACTCAGGAAGGAAAAAGCCAAATTATAGTGCCGCTTATAGCAACGAGATAGGCGGCACTATAAATCATGAATTTGATTTATAGTGCCGCCTATGATATTGTTATAACCGGCACAATAGATTAATAGGAATCCAATACCATGTCTGAAAAAATTATAGGTAGAGAGGAAGAACAGACTATATTAG